>CAVEOS010000065.1:0-16174 GCA_963617435.1 Lachnospiraceae bacterium | reverse complement strand
CCGTACATTGGCTTCTGAACTTCTTAACTAAACGGTATTTTCGATATATAACAAGTTACAGTTCAAGCATTTCGGTCAAAATCAGTTAACTAAATGACATTGTATTCTTAATAGTATATCAAAAAAAACGCATTTCATAAAGTAGTAACCAAAAAAATACTGCATACAAAAAACGGAAAAAAGCACGAGACAATCTACTCACGCAAAAAAGTGCGAGACGGTGCTATTGGTCTGGGAGACCAATGGTTAGCACCGACCGAAGAGGACTTTAGGTCCTCTGAGACCTCGAACTGGATTCTATGAATCCTGTTCTGAGCCCGTCAGGGCTCATTGCATAAAAAAAAGAGATATCCATATGGATATCTCTTTTTTCATGCAAAAAGCGCGAGACGGGACTCGAACCCGCGGCCTCGACCTTGGCAAGGTCGCGCTCCACCAACTGAGCCACTCGCGCATGTCTGTTTTCTCAAGACAAATGATATAATACCGCAGTGGGTTCGAAAAGTCAAGCGCTTTTTTCAATTTTTTTACATTTTTCTCAAATTCGCTTACAAAGTCGATTTTCACCCTTCATGAAACGATCATTCTGCTTCTACCAGGTCCTCAGATAATAAAGCACATAACGTCCTTTTCCCATGACCTCACACATCTTTTTATGGAATCCCTGATAAAATTTCCGGAATTTCTCATACTCTTCTCCTGAAATATCCATCTGACCGTAATAAGCCTTCTGGTAAATCCGGTTCAGTTCCGCAACAGAAACGCCCTCTGTCTCAAACTTTTTCCATATATCCTGATTCTGCCCGATATATTCATCCAGAGTCAGATGCTCCGCTTTCTTATATCCGGCACGGCCAAATCCTTTCAGGAAGTAAGCATACAGTTTTTCTACCCGATCCCTGTACGGAAGCTGCTCTAACGCATGGATCCGGCGTTTTCTCATCCACTGCTTACTGTAGAAGAACAGTGCTACAGCCACAGTTGCCGCGATCACGAACAGATACCAGTGGCTCTTTACTTCATACGTAACTGCCATTGCTTTTTGGGAAGCATCCTCGTTCTGACTTTCATTTACCGTTCCGTTTTCCTGCTCTTTCTCATCCATCTGATCGGTATCAGCGCCAAGACCGTCCGGATTGTTCTCTTCCCGTTGATCTGTGGCCAGCGTATTATCCGAATCATTCTGATCTGACTGTATTCCCGAATCCGGCAGTGTCACTGTGGCAGACACTCCAATTTTTTCCAGCACTTCAAAACTCATCAGCTTCTGGATCAGTTTCAGTTCATCTGTTGGTGGATTTAACGGCTTTACAACACCTGCATAAATACCGCCGGTCAGTCCGAGGGCAATCAGACAGATGCAGATATTCTGCAGCATAAATCTTCCAAGACTGATTTTTCCACTCTGTGCATTCCGCAGTCCACCCAGATAAGTGTGATAAAAAATCAGAATGCCGCAGCCAATCAGGAATAATAAATATCCCCATAACGTCACCGGAAATTCCAGAAACGCAGCTCCCGCCTGCAACACATTGCCAAGCAACAGCATGATGATCCGTCCAGCCCGGCTCCGTCCAGCCAGAAATACAAGTACCGTCACGATCACCATGACACTGATAAGAATCTGCACAGCGCTCTGTTTTTCGTTCTGAAACCATTTCTGTGATCTTGACACAACAAGCATTATGATAAAAAGGATAACTCCCGTAGCAATTCCTGCTATCGTTGTCTTTTTATTCGTTGCAAACAGCACACAGACCAGGCTGACCAAAGCGATTCCAACGATCAGATACGACAGCCAGTTCTTCGCCACATCATCAATCTGAAATCCGGACAGCAGATTCAAGGTCAGTCCAAGGCTGATAACGATGCACAGAATGACATCCCATATTTTATATTTCCAATAGTTTCTCATCTTCTGACCATCACCTCTTTACTTCTGTCCGATTCTGTCTGTAACCGGTGGATACCGGGTGCCATGGAATCCCTGCTTCATCCAGCATGCGAAGCGGCATCATCAGTTCCTCACGTTCCCGCTGCACCAGTCGTTTCGGATAGATTACATACAATTCCGGCTGTCTGTGCTGACGTTTCACCTTCAGCAGCTGCTGGATCAGTTCGGATGTAACGCAGGAAGTGCAGACGATCAGATTTGCACTGCGGTTCTGCATTCCGCTTTCCTGTTCCACCAGAAAGGCCCCGTCCGGATAATCCGCAGACGGTTCCGCCTCGATGGAGTGAAACCGGCGGATATACTCCATGTCACTCTCGCCGCCCTTTGGAATCGACCGGCGCACCTGATTTTTGCGGTCACAATAGATCAGGGAATACCCCACATCCTGTCGTTTCAGCACTTCCAGGATAGAAAAAGCCGTCTCCAACAGCGCATCGTACAGATCCATCAGTTCTTCCGATTCTGCAGGCTGCGCTGCCGTATCCAGGATCAGTGACACATCACTCTGACAGCTGTTTTCTGATATTTTTGTCATATAATTTACGGTATGCGCCGACAGTTTCCAGTGAATCTGTTTCATCGGATCCCCCTCGGTATATTCCCGCACACCGGCGTAATCCATTCCGTTTGGCACCGCATTTTTGCGCTCTTCATTGGCGTCCAGGGAAAGCTGTTCTTCCACGTCCAGATCTTCCAGCACATAAATACGCGGTTTTACGAATACTTCATACATTCCATTCAACGGAATCTTCCGCTCAAACATGCCAAACATATCCTTCAGCCGCACCTGTTTGACGCCGACCTGATAAACACCGATATGCTTCATGTCTACTGAAAAAGGGAACTCACTCACAGACCGCGCCGCGATCGTAAAATCCACATCCAGCAGGGAATCCGTATCTCCAAACAGATCTGACACGAAAAATTCCGTATGCGCCCAGGGGCACACAAAGATCGATCTGTTTTTTATGCCAAGCTTTAAATCCACCGCTTCTCCACGCAGGCAGGCGGTCTGTCCCTTTTCCATGCCTCCGGCTGTCACTTCGATCTGTCTGCTCTGCACCGTCAGAACTATAAGTGCCAGAATTCCAAGGAAAAGCAGGAAGAAAAACGCCGCATAACCGTACATACTGTTGATGTAGCGCGCCGGAAACAATGCCGCCAGTAACAGAATGATCCAGAGGATCACCATCGGCCACTGTCTGTGCTCTGTTTTTTGGTTCCGTGACTTCTGTCGTCTCATCTTTTTGCATCCTCCGCAGATACCGGAACGATAATTTTATTCAAAATCTCCGCAATGACATCCTGCGCGGTACGTTTTTCTGTCTTTGCCGCATGGGTCAGCATCAGTCTGTGTCCCAGCACATATGGTGCCACATATTTCACATCATCCGGAATCGTGTAACTTCTTCCCTGATACAGGGCATATACTTTTGCCAGGGAATACAGTGCGATACTTCCTCGCGGGCTGCTTCCAAGACGTACATCCGGGTGGTTTCTCGTTGCTTCCACGATCTGTACGATGTAAGAAGCCAGCTGACGGGTCACATTTACCTGTTCTGCCAGCTCTGTCAGCTCTACCACGGTCTTGCCGTCTGTCGCGGCACTGATCTCGCGTTTTTCCTTCTTTCCGTTCATGATAATATCCACCTCATTTTCAAAGGAAGGATATCCAAGGGAAATCTTGATCATGAAACGGTCGATTTGTGCCTCCGGCAGCTGATAGGTTCCCAGAGACTCGATCGGATTCTGTGTAGCCAGTACCATAAATGGCGGCTCCATATGATAAGTTTTGGAATCTACGGTTACCTGGCGCTCCTCCATGATTTCCAGCATACTGGACTGGGTTTTTGCCGGTGCTCGGTTGATCTCATCCGCCAGTACGATGTTGCTCATAGCTGCGCCCGGACGAAATTCAAATTCCCCTGTTTTCTGATTGTAAATAGAAAAACCGGATACATCGGAAGGCATAACATCCGGTGTAAACTGGATTCGATTAAATCCACACGCAATAGTTTTTGCCAGTGCGGATACCAGGCTGGTTTTTCCCACACCAGGAATATCCTCGATCAACACATGACCGCCGGCCAGCATACAAAGTACCACCAGCTCGATCTGTTCCTGCTTGCCGTGGATCACACTGCCGATATTTGCCACAATATCTTTTATTTTTTTCTGAGCTTCCACTGCCTGAACATCGTCCAATCTCTTGCCGGAACTCACTTTTTCCTCAATCTTCTGTTCACTCATTCTTTTATGCTCCTCTTAATTTTCTGTCCTGTCTGTATCGCTTCTGCCCTGTAACCGCTGCTGAAACCGCGGAACGCAGAAACGCACTTTTTCTCCGCCATCATTCAAAAGTTCCAGTACCTGCACCTGGGAATGGTAGGCCTCATACAAATTCTTTTCCGTAACGATATATGCCGCATCCCCAAACACAAAGGAATGATCCCGGAACAAAAGCAGCGTTTTTGCATTACAGTAAAAGGCCTGATCCGGCATATGGCTTGTAAAGATCACGCAGATCCCCTGTTTTGCCAGATTCTGGATACACTCCATCACCAGAATCATATTTCCATAATCCAGATTTGCCGTCGGCTCATCCAGGATTAAAATCTGTGGTTCCTGGGCCAGTGCCCGGGCGATCATAAGAAGCTGCCGTTCACCACCGGAAATATCCGTGTAGACCCGGTCACGCAGATGACGGATCCCGGTCAGGTCGAGCACCTGCTCCACCACTTCATAATCATGTTTGGAAGGCTGGCGGAACGTTCCGATCTGTCCCATCCGTCCAAACATTGCCACATCTCGGACCAGATATGGGAACGCCGGAATGTGTGCCTGCTCCACATAGGCCATCTTTCGGGCAATCTGTGCCGGTTTCCAGCATGTGGTGTCTTCTCCATCCACGCAGACTTTTCCACCAAGGGTCGGCAGCAAATGTAAAATTGTCTTAAAAAGTGTGGATTTTCCCACACCATTCGGCCCTAAAATGCAGCAGATCTCTCCGGAAGACACCTGAAATGATACATTTTTTACAATTGGATGCCCTGCCTCATATCCACAGCTCACATCCTGAATTTCTAATTTCATACTTCAAACACCTTCCTTTGCTTTGCCACTGCAATAAAAAATATCGGCATAATGCATACGCTGATGATAAAATTGACCGGTAACTCCGTTCCTCCAATATAAATAAGAGAGGAAATGATCCTGCATCCCAT
The DNA here is from genome assembly GCA_963617435.1 of Lachnospiraceae bacterium. Classification (GTDB taxonomy): domain Bacteria; phylum Bacillota; class Clostridia; order Lachnospirales; family Lachnospiraceae; genus Eubacterium_I. The sequence goes on along the minus strand of CAVEOS010000065.1, from coordinate 10,996 downwards.
CAGCAGGGAAGCGCCCCAGAACATACTGCTCACGGAAACCTGTCGAAAATCCGCGCCAACCATACGCCGCACCAGATGCGGAATCGCCATGGAGATCATCCCCATATCACCGCAGTGAATGATCGTAGCGGTCATCATGACCACGCCGCAAACCTGTCCGATTCCACGCAATACACTTCCGCAAATCCCCTGCATCCGTGCATCGTCTGCCGAAAAAGCAGCTGCATTAAAACGATACCGGATCAGCACCATCGGTAGCAAGCTGGCCGCTAACAAGACCAGAAACAGACTCATACTGAGACGGTCCGTCTGAACCACGGTTCCCATGGTAAGCTGCTGATACACCAGCAGGTCATCGTCCTCCAGATTGTACATCATGTACATCGTAACTACCTGTAATGTCTGAGATACAATGGACCCCGCCATCACCATCTCAAGCACGGAATAGGAGGCTCTTTTTCCTCCGGCCAACCGTCCCAGCAGCAACACACCCACAACTACCACGATCGTCATTGCATAACAGATCCGATAGCGCATAAACGGCATAAAGGTCACAGCCGCTCCGTAAAAATATACCATCAGCACGTTTCCAAACTGAACCCCGGCCGTCGCTCCGATAATATTCGGTGACGCCATCGGGTTGTGATATACCGTCTGAAAAATAGCGCCAGCCAGCGCTGTTCCCATACCGGAAATGGAAAACACGATCGTCCTTGCGAAACGTGTCAGACTGATCTGATACGTCGGAAGTGCTGCCAACAGTTCCGCTTCCTTCAGGGAATAGGATGTGTGAAACAGCCTGGACCAGAACAGCCGGAAGGCGGTAAACAGATTTTTTGCAGTCTCCGCCGGTGAAATAAAGCCCGGTTCCGATGTTTTAAAGCACAGGCTCAGCAGAAACAGCGCAATTACGATTCCACCGGAAATCAGATACCATTTTCTGCTTTTTTTCCGATCCTGCCGCATACAATTTTGTATCTCAGCTTTATCTACTGCCATTTCTGCCGCCTCCTTTCTTTCTCAGTAACACGATCAGCAGCGCCGCACTTCCGATCAGGCTGGTAAACAAATTCAATGAATGGATCATGCCGAAAAACCGTGCCATGTCATAAATCAGGGTCAGAAGGATCGCTCCCGCGGCCACCGATGCCGGAAACAGTTTCCGAAAATCTGCGCCAACACTTTTTCGCACCAGCTGCGGTGCCATAAATCCGATAAATGCAATGTGTCCCACATAAGAAATGGTCACAGCCGTCATGATCGTAGAAAATACCATGATGATGATCTTATATTTTCGGACATTTACTCCCATGGTATAAGCGGTCTCCTCGCCCATGGACATCTGATTTACCTTGCCTGCACACAGTGCCATGATCACGATACACGGAATAAGCACCACTGCCATGCTCAGAAAATGTTCCAGACTGTAAGCCCGGTCCAGAGATCCCATAGATAAGCTCCGGATTTCCTGGATACGCGGATCAGATGGATTTTTCACGATCATATAATACTGAACGACACCGCAAAAACTGCTGATCACAGAGGAGAATACCATACCGGTCAGAATCATTCCCGCGGAAGAAACCTTTCCACGGCCGGCGATTGCTGCCACACCAAGCACCAGCAGGCACGCGCCGATACAGCCCGCCAGAATAAAAAGCTGCTGTATATTTCTCGAAAAAAACGTGGACTGCTCCTGCATCGCCACCAGATCTTCATAGTGATATACCGTGATCGCCGACTCTGTTCCACTGAGCATCAGTAAAATGTACAGCAGATTTCCCAGGGTTCCACCAGATTGAATACCGAGTGTCGACGGTCCTGCCAGCACATTTTTCAACGTTCCCTGCATTAACACACCGCAGGCCGCAAGAGTTGCGCCTGTCAGTCCGACAATCAGATAACGCAGGATCTGCAGATCAATGCTTCCCGGCGTTCCGTTTCCTATGATAAAATTGTAAAAGTTTTCCAGATTCTGCCGGAGAATATCCAACGCATAAGCCGGAGAATAGATCCACTCTGATCCAGCGGAATGTTCCACAATGAAAAACAGTGAGCAGAAGAACACGGCGGCATAGATAAAAAATAAAATGGTCACTACACTCCAGTGCATATGCTCCTTTTTCTCCCGTTTCTGAAAAGCCTGAACATCGTCTTCCACATGCTGAATATGGATGCGTATTTCTTTTGTCTCGTCTTTATGTCTTCGTTCCAACATACACTATTCTCCCAGGATCGTTCCGGTATTCACATCCATCTGGTAAAAGGTACTGTAAAATTCAGATACCAGGCTGCGCACCTCATCCATGGAACAGCCACCTTGGAATTTTCCGGACAGCCAGGCTGCTTCCAGCGGACTTTCCACATATCCGTTTGTCCAGCTTCCCAGTCCTGTCGGATTCACACATATCTCATATGATCCATGAATAACTGTTCTTACAAATTCTCCACCGGCCATAAAACCATAATCCATACTGTATGGTCCGTTCTGAATTTTTTCATATGACTGCCAATGAATATCTGACTGCAAATGATCCCGGATCGATGCATTTGCAACTACGACTGCCGGGAAAGTTTCTTCCCCGAGACAAGCCCCTGTATACAGATCACTTAACAGATTATAATTTCGGTTCTGACTGCCCTGCGTTCCGCTGATTTTCTGCAGCCATGCACCATCCTGCAGCGGATTTGCATAAGTTGCATCCAGTCCATTATTACTTACTCCTGCCTGCTGCATGCTTGCGCTCAATGATATATTTCCCGCCGAAACTGCTACAACAGCTGCTCCGGTTCCGGACTGATATACACCATATTGAGAGCTTGAAATCTCCCATGCCGCAGTATCATCCCAGGAAGAAATATAAATTGTTGACTTTCCTGCGCTTCCATTTCCAACAATTTCCGTCACCTTATCCACCCAGGAAGCATATTGCTGCGCAATCGCCGGAGCATTTTTGCCTCCGTCTCCACTGCGGTCTCCCAGCACCGTTCCAACCAGTGTCACCGCTTCCTTGATATGATCAAAGGAATCCGGTTTTGGCAGAACCACATAGGCAATTCCCGCATTTTCCAGCTGTGTTACCTGATCCTGACTGAAGGTATTGGATCCACTGATTTCGAAACATACATCCGGTTTTGCGGACAGCAATGCCTGAAAATCAGAGGCTGAGATCGTACCTGTTCCATCACCGCTCCACCAGGTCTGCACATTGGACAAACCGGTTCCAAAGGCGCTCTGTGCCATGGTATTTCCAGTCAGGCTCTGGGAAGATCCAACCAGCCGTTCCGAACCGCCAAGCATTCCAACCATAATTCCGATCTCTCCCGGTGCTGTCACACCATTTACGGTCTCCGGGACAGACACCGTCACACCGCGGGCATCCACGATCTGCTTTGTATTTTTATCATCGGAAGGGGTATAGCCATTATCTCCGCCCCCTGTATTTCCCTGGTCATAATCCTCCCCATTCTGATCATTTCCGCCTCCGTCAGTGGTTCCTGACGGATTTGTCTGCTGATCCGGTGCTGTCTGATCCGTTCCATTCGTCTGTGCATTTTCCCGATATTGTGAGGTATAGGCAGGATTCTGATTCATCGTATTATTTCCGGAAACCGGCCGGTTCTGCTCCTGATCCCGCTTGGATTCTGCCTGATCCACCTGTTCCATGGAAGCCAGCTGTTCATCCTGCTCCGTATTGTCCGGTTCATTATCCTCAGATTCATGATCCTCATCCTGTGTATGATTTTGTTCATAAACAATCTGCTCCAGCACCGGACTTGTCCGGCAGCCGGCCAGTGACAGGGTCATAATCCCCATCATAATGAGAAAAATATTTCGTTTTATCATATAATAACTTATCCTGTACTTCAACAGAAACCAGGGCGTAAAGCGCCCTGGTTATCATGTCATTTTATATTCTTATTTTGTTAAGATTATTATGCTGCTTTTCCGTTACGTACTGTGTAAACTTTTCCATTGCTCTTTACGCGTCCGTTATAGTTAAAGTTTACTTTACCATTCTGTACATACCACCAGTTTCCATCGCTGCTCTCTGCAAAACCGTTGTAAGAAAGATCCGGTGTACCGTTTACTGTGTAATATAAACCTTCTACACCATCTACCGTCTCTTTTACAACATCTGTCACATCAGCTGCTCCATCATAGGACCATACTTTCTGCATATTTGCTTTGTCAGCAAACAGGTTTTTATGTGCATAGTAATAAGATTTTCCTTCCGCAAGTTTTGCTGCGATATTTGCGCTGCTGTAATTGCTGCTCATTGTTTTCTCCATGCCAACCGGAAGTACAACATCTGCAAATGTGTTCTGTGTAATGTTCTTCAGACTTGCAGTGTCTTTTACATGGTAGAAGTTCTCATAGAAATAAGCACACATATCAACCGGGTTGATATCAAGGACATCACTGTAAGCATATCCAACAAAGTAACCAAATCCCATTCCGTTCTCGATGGAGTTCATTGTGATTCCATAAACAGTATCCGGATACTCTGTGATAACCATCTTACCATCTTTCTGATCATCACCTGTCAGTCCCATGCTGTTTAAGATAGCCTGTCTTGACATTTCGTTTGTTGCGTTGCTTGTTACATTGCCAGCGCCGTAATCACCGCCGCCTCCGGTAGAACCGCAGGTTACAATGACATCAGCCTGCATCAGCTCGTCTTTTGTAACAACTGTTTTATTCAGGACATCTGCAAGGTTATTTGTAACCAGAGCAAGATACTCAACACCACGTACATTGGATGTAGCAGCCTGTGTGTCTGCGTTTGCAAGAGTGAATGTTCCATCGCTGTTGACTGCTACTACATGAGCAACTGTTTTTTTGTCCAAACCTTTTGCTTTCAGCTGAGACAGTACATACGCAGAAGTACCACATACATAATCGCCAAATTTCTCTGCGATTTCTGTCGGATCACCATAACGGCCTACTTTACCGGTTTCAGCTGTGATCTTGTTCATTTCCTCTGCTACGGTATTCAGTGTAACTACCATGTCGTATGTAGTTGTCATGGAATAATTGATCAGAACCGGTGAATACGTTTCATCCCCTTCCTGACGATACTCAGCACCAATTGCACCACTTCTGATATCTTCGATCATGGATGTATAATCATTCCCATTTCTATCAGGATTTGTACCGATCAGGATATCCGGTCTGTTTGCAAGAGAAATGGATGTACCATAACCATCAATAATGGTTGTGTCAGCCTGTGCCGGGTTTGCCGCAACATTTTTTTCCGGTACAAGAACTGCATCTTTTGTGGTCTCAAGATCATTTTCTTTTGCATAGAAATTGTAAAAATAATTGTAGTAATACGGATCCGGATTCTCATTTGCACTTGTTCCGAATGCTCCAAGCATCAGTTTTGTCTTTGCCTCATCCAGTGTGGACGGCATAGTTCCCTGAATCATACTGAATCCGCAGGATGTATTGATTCCCAGGATCTCCGCCATAACAGATGCTGCACGGTGAACAGATGCTGTGATCACATTGTCATCCACTGCCATCGGTGCTGTCGGCGCATCAAAATTGTAACTTGGTGTTGCTGCGCTTGCACTCAGTGCGGAGCCGCCTAACATGCCGGCTGTAAGTGCAAGTGCAAGAAATGCTTTGTAACTTTTCTTTGCTTTCATGTTTTCTCTCCCTTCGTATCGCAAAACATCAAAACGCCCTTATTAATCATGTTTTATTTCGTTTTGTTGTGTTTTTTACATGACGTTATATATAATACTGCTAATTTTTTCAAACGTCAACCTATTTTCTGGAAGAAAACTGCATTTTTATTCCAAGGGTATATTTATGGTATACCATTTTTTCATAAAAACATAAGTGCCTTTCGGCACTCATGTTATACGTTTTATTTATCACTTTATAAATTAATTCTTTTTATTTTAACCGTTTCGCCAGCTTTGTATCCTTTTCGTCCAAGTTCCGTCACCAGGATACCGTTGCACTTTCCAACACCTTCTTCCATGGAAGCAGATCTCCCGATCGGTTTCGCATACCACTGTCCATCTTTTTTCGTCAGAATCACCCTTGTGTAAATCTCCATAAAAGGCGGACTGTTTAAATCCTTTTCCAGTACTGCTATTATCTCAGATTCATTCTGCTCTGCATATCCCTGATAGCAGTAAACCGCCGGCTTCACGGCCCAGTCGCAGACTGCAAACGCTGCCAGTGTCGGTCCAGGCACATTGATCACCAGTGTCTGACCTACTAAAGATACAGACATCGGACGTCCCGGTGCACTGCGTACATAATGCTGCAGCACCTGTCCCATTTCCTGTAATAACGGAATCGACAGATCTTCGGATCCTTTGGAAGAACCTCCGTTGATCAGTACAATATCCGACTGCTCCACGGCCTCTGTCAGAGCATCCCGCAGCTGTGTCATCTGATCCCTTACAATCGGCATGCACCGATACTCAGCACCCCAGCCTCTGACCAGACTTCCGACCATCAGACTGTTTGACTCGATATTTTGTCCACGGGCCGGAATTTCTCCTGCCGGGATCAGTTCACTTCCGGTTGGAAGAAATGTCACCACCGGTCGTTTGCTCACCCAGACTTCTTTCACGCCGCCGGTGGCCAGAGAGGCCATACGATACGGAGTGATGTAGTATCCCTTCGGAACGATCAGCTCGTCTTTTTTCACCATGCTTCCGCAGGGACGCACAAATTTTCCTTTCACGATCTCCGCCGGATCACTGGTGATCCGCACGCCATTTTCCAGCAGTTCCACTTCTTCAATCGGAATCACCGTATCAAAGGCATCCGGAAAATCATCGCCGGTATCTGCCCGCACATAATCCGTTCCATACTGCCAGTTTTCTGTATCCGGCATTTTGCCATCTGCGAAATCCGCTGAACGCACCGCAATACCATCCATTGCAGATGATCGAACCACCGGCAGAGAATGTACAGCCACCGTATTTCTGCTCAGGATGCGCCCTTCCGCTTCCGTCAGTGGAATACACTCTTCTTTCTGCTCCGGCTGCCATGCCTCAATCATTAATTTTGTAATCTCCGCCCTGCTCAATGCCTTTTTTTCTGCTTCTGTCTGCATACCTTATTCCTCCCTTTTCCTTTAGCAAACATAGCATACTCATTTTGATTCGTCAATCTACATTGCCATGCATATTCTCCAAACTGCTGCATATGATGTACAAAATATGGTATGAGGGGGAAACTGCTGAATGCGCGCAAAGACAAAAATTGTAGTACTTCATATGAAAGAAGTCATTTATACAGCTATTTTTATTATTCTTGGCATTGTACTTATTTTTTTACTGATCTACATGTTTGGTCCCGGCCGGCACCAGAGAGCAGACGCAGATCAGCCCAAATACAAAGCCGGTGTATACACATCTTCCATTCAGTTTGAAGGCCAGACACTGGATGTGCAGGTCGTCGTGGATGAAAACCACATCAATTCTGTATCCTTTGTCAATCTGAATGACACCGTAGCGACCATGTATCCGCTTATGCAGTCCTCCATGGACAGTATCAGCGAGCAGGTCTGCCAGACACAGTCCGTCGACAAAATTTCTTACTCGGAAGAAAATCAGTATACCGCTTCCATGCTGCTAAACGCCGTCGAATCCGCGTTAAACAAAGCTGTCGTTTCGGATGCGGATACCTCGGAATGAATTACAGATATCACAGAGCAAACGATATGCAGGCAAAAAGCCATGGACAGATACAAAATTCATCTATCCATGGCTTTTTCGTTATGCTTCTTTTTCATTATTCTGCGGAACTGTCGGTATCTGACAGAGTACCCAGATAATCATTCAATGCTGTCATGCTGATTTCTGTCTTCGTGGTTGGTTTCTTCTCCTGATAATAGGAATAACCGGAAAATCCGATCCAGCATACAATTGCTGCTGCAATGACTACACCAACGGTTCTTGCCAGCACACGATTTCTTTTCTCTTTTTTAAGTGTCTGCTTTCTGTTTTTCTTTTCTTCTTTATATCGATCAACTTTTGCCTGACTCATAATTCTGATAAGCTCCTTTTTGCTTTCTTTTCCAAAAAAGTATAGCATACCTGCTGTGGTTCGTCAATTTTTCTTACAGATGCAATGTAATTAGTAACCGTCGCCTTCTTGAATTATCATTCAAGAAGTATCGTTCGCATAGCAATCTTATTTGTCTCTTGAAAATGAGCAATATTCCATATATCATAGAACATATAAAAATAATGTATGCTTGCAATTTTTCCAGATATTTTTCTGTAATTTCAAGGATACTGTGTATTTCAAAGGAGAATTTTTATTATGAAAACAGCTGTATTGTACGGGAAAGAAGATATTCGTATCGAAGATCGCCCGGTTCCGAAGCCGGGTCCTGGCCAGATGCTTGTAAAAATTGACTACGTCGGCATCTGCGGTACCGATATCGAGTTTTTCAAACTCGGTCAGACACCGACACCACTGCCAAAAATTCTTGGACATGAGAATTCCGGAACCATCGTGGAGCTCGGTGAGGGCGTCACCGGTTTTCAGGTTGGTCAGCGTATCTTATGCGGACCGCCTGCGCACTGCAAAGAAAACTGCTCCCCATGCAAAGAGGGAAAAACAAACATCTGCATCCATGGTTTTCCACGTACCGCAGGCATCGGAATGCCGGACGGCGGTTACGCCGAATATCTGCTGATCCAGGATGTGGCCCACACCATGATCATTCCGGTTCCGGACAATGTAAAAATGGAAGATGCGGTACTTTTTGACGTGATCTGCGTAGCTCTGCATGGCATCCGCATGTCCCGGTTTAAGATCGGTGACTCCGTCGTTGTATCCGGCATGGGACCGGTTGGTCTGTCTGCTGTTCAGTTTTTGAAAGCCGGTGGCGCCAACAAGATCATTGCACTGGATGTAACAGACAGCAAAAAGGAAGCTGCCCTGGCTTACGGCGCAGACTATTTCCTGAATTCCGCCACAGAACCTGATATTGCTGCTTCCATCCGCGAAATTCTCGGTTCCGATGCAGGCGCTGACATTGTATACGAGTGCTCCGGTCATCCGGCCTCCGTGGAAACCTGTGCGTTAAAAGCCGTAAAACCGGGCGGACAGGTTATGCTGATCGGTACCGTTCAGCAGCCGATCAATTTCACCCTCGGAACCGCACAGATTTTTGAGATCGACTTTCAGTCCTCTTTTGTATACCTGCAGGAAGAAGTTGAAATGTATCTGCAGATGCTTGCTGCCGGAAAAATCTCTTTCCCGGGCATGGTAACTGACATTGTTTCACTGGATGATTGTCAGGAGCGGGGACTTGGACGTAAAGACCGCGCATCCCAACTTAAAATTCTTATCAAGCCGGAGGCATAATACATGATGAAACAAGATATTTTCTATCCGTCCTCTGATGGAAAGACTCAGATTCATGCCATTATCTGGGAACCGGAGGGCTCCCCGAAAGCAGTTCTGCAAATCTGCCATGGAATGGTAGATTATGCGGATCGCTACGATGATTTTGCACAGCACGCAGCGGAGCAAGGTTATTATGTGGTAGCCAATGACCACCTCGGACACGGTGCATCCGTTGTTACAGACGATCAGCACGGATATTTTGGACATCCAAATGGCAACGAATGCGTCATTGCGGATATCCACACGCTGCGCACTATGACACAGAAAAAATATCCGAATCTGCCTTATTTTTTCCTTGGGCACAGTATGGGATCCTTCCTGACCCGTCAGTATATCCAGATGCACGGCAGTGAGCTGGCTGGCGCCGTGATCATGGGAACCGGTTCACAGCCGGGCATTGTACTACATATCGGCAAGCTGCTCTGCCGCATGATCGCGCTGTTTCGCGGTTGGAAATACCGCAGCGCCTTTGTGGATAACATGGCATTCGGCGGCTATAACAAGCAGTTTGAACCTGCCCGCACGCCAAGCGACTGGCTGACCAAGGACGAGGCGATCATTGATGCCTGTGTCAATAATCCATGGTCAACGTTTCGCTTTACCGTCAACGGATATTACCAGATGTTCCGGGGCATTCAGTATATTCAGAACCCGGCGCATATTCAGCAGATTCCGAAAGATCTGCCACTGTTTTTCGTGGCCGGCGGTAATGATCCGGTCGGTAATAACGGAAAAAGCGTGACGCAGGTCTGCCAGCAGTATAAAGCTGCCGATATCCGGGATGTGCAGATCAAACTTTATCCGGGGGATCGGCATGAGATTTTGAATGAAACCGACCGGGATGTGGTTTATGCGGATATCCTTACGTGGTTAAACGGGCATCTTGCGTGATTTTGGTTTTGAAAGAAAAAGCCGGAACAAAAATCCAGACAGACACGGATGATTTTCTACCTCCGCTGCGCCACCTATTCCTGCCTCCTCCCGCGAACTCGCTCGCAAATACAGCGAGCTCAAACACACTCACGGAGGCAGGCTATGCTCGCTTCGCTGACGAAAATCAACCTACCGTCTTGTCCTGGATTTTGTTTCCAGCTTTTTCATTTACACACTGTCAACATAAAAGTACCATTCTTCTGTTATGCTGAAAGCTAATTCGATCAAACTCTTTTTAAGAATTATAGGCATCCATACAATAGATAATTTATCAGACTTTAAACAGTGTAAATATAGAAAACGTAGCATCTTTTCGCAATGAACGATTTAGCGAGCGACCGCGTTTTGCGAGTTTTGCGCGAGCAGGAACCGACCAGCTTTTATAGGAGGTGGGCGCGAATTGTACCAAGTCGAGCAAAAGTGAGACTTGGCGCGTAATTCTCGTCAGTGTAAACTGACAAAATACAACTGAGAATTACTGCGCATCCACGCGGAGCATTTATCTCAGTCTGAAAGACTGAGGTAAAAACCGAAGCAAAACAAGGGCAGCGAACAACTAGTGAATGAGAAAAGATGCTACGTTTTCATTTTCAAACATTAAATTTTAACCACACCACTTTACAACTTTTTCATAAAAAGAATATCGTACAGGGCTTTCTGATGTAT
>CAVEOS010000064.1:0-17003 GCA_963617435.1 Lachnospiraceae bacterium | reverse complement strand
AGGTTCATCCAACCAATGAATCTTAGTTGGAAGGCTCATGATTCCGAGAGTACATCTATTATTCATTTACTTTTTTCTTTAAAAGTCCAAGTAAAACAGCGGAAATTACGGTTCCGACTGCAAGTGCTACCAGATACATGCCTGCATTTCCCATAACCGGTACAACGAAGATTCCACCATGCGGTGCCATCAGTGTACATCCGAATGCCATGGATAATGCGCCTGCTACTGCTGAACCAGCCACGCAGGATGGCAGAACACGGACTGGATCTGCTGCTGCATACGGAATTGCACCTTCTGTGATAAATGCAAGTCCCATAACAAAGTTTACAGGTCCGGATTTGCGCTCCTCTTTTGTAAATTTGTTCTTAAAGAGCAAAGTTGCAAGAGCGATCGCACACGGCGGTACCATACCACCGATCATAACAGCTGCCATAATGTCATAGTTTCCGGCAACGATTGCTGCGGTTCCGAATACATATGCTGCCTTGTTGAATGGACCGCCCATATCGACTGCCATCATTCCGGCACATACAATTCCCAGTAATATTTTACTCGAAGCGCCCATGTTGGTCAAGGCTGTATTTAAAGCTGTATTTAAAGCTCCCACCGGCGGCTCGATGATAAACATCATGATCAGTCCCATCAACAGGATACCGCATACGGGGTAGAGCAATACCGGCGTGATTTTTTCCAGTGCATCCGGTAATTTTGCAAATACTTTTTTCAGTAATAAAATGATCAGACCTGCCAGGAAACCTGCTGCCAAAGCACCAAGGAAACCGGATTTTCCGTTTGCTGCCATCATACCACCGACAAAACCAACGGCAAGTGCAGGCCTGTCACCGATACTCATGGCGATAAATCCTGCCAGAACCGGAAGCATCAGACCAAAGGCAATTCCTCCAATCTGTTTGAAGGCTGCTGCCACCGGTGTGATGGTACCAAAGTTTGCTCTCATGTCGGCTGACAGGGAGTTGATATCTACATTCATTCCATCGATCAGGAATGCAATGGCGATCAGGATACCGCCGCCGACAACGAACGGAAGCATATGGGATACACCGTTCATCAGGTGTACATATAATCTGTGTCCGATTCCACCGGAAGCTTTCTGTGAACTTGCGCTCTGGCTTCCTGCATTGCTGCTGTGGTAGATCGGTGCGTCTCCGTTGATGGCACGTTCTACCAGCTGATCAGCTTTGCTGATTCCGTCGGAAACCGGAACTTCGATCAGTTTTTTCCCATTGAAACGATCCATCGGAACCTGTGCATCCGCTGCTACGATGACACAGTCTGCATTTGCGATCTCCTCATCAGTCAGCACGTTTTTGGCACCACCGGATCCTCTTGTTTCTACTTTAATGGAACAGTTATGAGATTTCGCTGCTTTTTCCAGACCTTCGGCTGCCATGTAAGTATGCGCAATACCAGTCGGGCAGGATGTAACTGCAATGATCTTGCAGACAGCGCCCTCTGTCTCTGTCTGGGCTGCCAGCTGATCGTTCAGATCCGGTTTTTCTTCATCTGCCGCATCCACGATTTTCATAAACTCGTCTACGGAAGATGCATTTTTCAGATTTTCTACAAAATTCTCGTCCATCAGCAGCATAGAAAGTTTACTGAGCACGTCCAAATGTACGTTGTCCTCAGTGTTCGGAGCTGCGATCAGGAACAGCAGATTGACCGGTTCATCATCCAGTGAATCAAAATCCACACCATCTTTGATGACCATGGCTGCCAGTCCCGGTTTTGTAACTGCATCACATTTTCCATGTGGAATTGCGATTCCTTCACCGATACCAGTGGTACTCTCTTCTTCTCTCAGGTAAACCTGTTTGCGATACGCTTCCTCATCATTGATTTTGCCGCTTTTTACCATCAAAGCAACGGCCTGGTCGAGCGCATCAGATTTTGATGCACAAACAGCATCAAGAGAAATACTTCTTTTGTCGAGTAAGTCTGTAATTCTCATACTCTCATTCCCTCCCTCTTTACTTTGTCCGTTTTCTTCTTTTTTGTTTAATCTCTTCTTATATAAATGTTATTTCTTCTCTTCTTATTGTTTACGCTTCGATGGAAGCATATACCTGTCGGATCTCAGCTTCTGTTGCAAGCAGCTCGGAAAATGCGCTTGCGCTTCCAGCGGAGATTCCCATGCGGAATGCATGTTCATAATCTTCTTTTTCGATCCATCCTGCCACAAATCCTGCTACCATGGAATCACCTGCGCCAACGGCATTGACCAGTGTTCCTTTCGGTGCCGGAAGCTGATGGAATCCGCCTTTCTCATCTAAAAGAACTGCGCCCTGTCCGGCCATGGATACCAGTACATTTCTGGCTCCCATCTCCTGCAGTTTCTTTGCATAAGGCTGTACGTCATCTCTTGTCTTTAACTCTACTCCGAAGATCTCGCCAAGTTCGTGATTGTTTGGTTTGATCAGGAACGGATGATACTCCAATACGTTCATCAGAAGTTCGCCGGTTGCATCTACCACAAAATGAACACCTTTGGATGCCAGACGTGCCATAATGTCACGATAGATCATTTTTGGCATACTTCCCGGAATGCTTCCTGCCAGCACCAGATAATCTTCTGCGGTCAGCTCATCTAGTTTTTTCATTAATTCTTCTACGTTCTCCGGGCTGATATCCGGTCCCATGCCATTAATCTCAGTTCCGTCAAAATCCTTCAATTTGACATTGATTCTTGAGCAGCCATCCGGTAAAAAAATAAAGTCATGCACAAATCCGATCTCTGCCATTCTGCGTTCAATTTCTTTTCCGGTAAACCCTGCGGAAAAACCAAGTGCTTTTGTTTCGATTCCCAGATTGTAAAGTACGGTGGAAACGTTGATTCCCTTACCTCCCGGAAGCATCTGCTCCGCGCATGTCCGGTTTGTCATACCCATCTGAAAGTTATTTACTGATACAATATAATCCAATGACGGATTAAAAGTTACTGTGTAAACCATCTTTGCACCTCCCGTGTTTTTATGCTTGTATTATAGTTTCATATTCCGTCATAATCAATCATTATAATTCACAAAAAAACTTTTTATTTTTATGAAATATTCACAATCATTCACTTTCATTCATTTAAAAACAAAAAAGAAGCGGTTTTTTAACTGATTTTTCCCGCTTCTTTTCCAATTTAATTACAATATTTGCCTATGGTTGTCACCACCAGATTCATCTGTAATGGTTTTGCCAGATGTGCGTTCATCCCTACCTCCAGACACTGCCGGATATCCTCATCATAGGCATTTGCTGTCATGGCAATAATTGGCATCGTTTTTGCATCTTCACGATTCATTTCACGGATCCTGCGGGTTGCCGCCAGACCATCCATGACGGGCATCATCACATCCATCAGTATCGCATCAAAGGTTCCCGGTGGTTCACTGGCAAACCGGTCAACCGCCTGCTGTCCGTCTGCCACAACCGTTACCAGCGCTCCCTGATCTTCTAACAGTGTTTCCGCTATTTCCGCATTTAATGCATTGTCTTCCACCAAAAGTAAACGACAACCGTCGATACTTGCACATTCTGTTAACTCATCACTCTCCTGCTGATGTTCTTCTGCCAATTGTTCCGGTGCCAGCCGAAATGGCAGTGTGATCACAAAAGTGGAACCAACGCCTTCTTCACTTTTTACTTCAATGGTTCCATTCATTTTGTCCACCAGATTTTTTACGATGGCCATACCGAGACCGGTACCATGGTAAACACTCCGGGCATCGGAGCGCTCCTGCGCAAAAGGATCAAAAATATGGCGGATAAATGCCTGACTCATCCCCACACCGGTGTCTTTGATTGTCCACTGATATGTCACAATGTCTTCTTCCACACTCAGACATTTGCAGTTTGTCTGCACTTTTCCACCCATGTGATTGTACTTGATACAATTGCTGTATACATTCAGGAAAATCTGCCGGATATGTAACGGACTGCCGTAAACATTCTGCCAGATGACTCGTTTTACCCCTTTGTCATATTCCAGTGTGACACCGGCCTCCGCCGCACGCTGTTCCACGATGGTAAGCACATCGTCTGACAACGCCTTTAAATTCATCGGTTCCTCAGACAGCACCACTTCTCCGCTTTCCAGCTTGCTCATCTGTAAAATATCATTGATCAGGGACAACAGATGATTGGCGGAAATCTTCATTTTTTTCTGATTCTCCCGCAATAATTTTATGTTATCTGGATGTGCTTCCCCGATCTCCAACAGACCGATAATACCGTTTAGCGGAGTCCGGATATCATGACTCATTCGCGAGAGGAACCCTGTTTTTGCCGCATTGGCACGATCCGCCTGCTCCACAGCGACCTTCAACTGCTCATTTTTGCTCTGCAGACGCTCATTATACTGCCGCTGGATGCTCAGCTGCTTCTCCCGGTAGTTTTGCGCCATTTTCCATCGCACCATATGAATAATGGTCAAAATGATCACATACAAGATCAGTGAAAACATAACACTTGGAATCGTGCTGTCATATACATCACTCTCCGGCATATAAGCGTAAACATAATAATCACGCCCATGTTCCATCAGCCCATAGTCATGAGACAACGTACCATTTTCCCTTCTTGCATGAATGATTTTATCACTTGCCGTGGCTTCTTTGATCTTGCGCAGGATCTCCACATCATCTGTACTTTTTCCAATCAACGCCTCATTATTGGACGCTATGATCTGTTTTCCACGGCTCACCACGATCGTTCCATCCTGCTCCAGGTTGTAACCACACAACAGTGTGTCCACGGACAGATGAAACGCCCGGGTATACTCCAGTGTGGTATGATAATAAGCTACAATGATTCCGTTTCCATCCGCTCTTCCCGTGGCCGCCACATCCGCATAGGAACCGTCTTCACAGGTAAAACGCATACCATATGTTTTTTCCGGAAACACGATGGCATTCTGCATCGCATCAGATTTCATATGTTTCACCAATTGTTCTGTCGGTAATCCATCTACCGAACCGTTATACTGCGCTTTTATGTTTCCATCCTCATCCAGAAGCAAAACACCTGTAACGTAGCTTTCTCTTGCCCACTGCTCCAGCATTTCTCCGGTAACTTCATCTGTATTATCATAATTGATGCTGTCCGTCAGTGCGTGGTCGATCTGATGCACGCTTTCTATCATGCGCATCATACTTTTTGTCTCTGCCGCCAGATTCAGTCTCTCATACTGATTGCACTGCTCTTTGATGTAGCTGACCGTACTGCTCAGCGTCCGCTGCGCGCCCCGCAGATCCACATGTATCGCGATCAGAAACACGCCGCCCATCAGCACAATACCAAGCAGCACTTCCAGTGTATACAGCAAACGATTACTTTTCATAAGCGTCCACCTCCAGATACTCCTCCGGGTTCTCCAGATATTTTCCCAGAATCTGCTCCAGGGTTCCATCTGCCCGCATTTCGTCAAACACCTGCGACAGTTCTTTTTCGATTCCTCTGTCATCATATTTTGAAAATGCAACGCCAAGTCCCACAGTGAGCAATGGTTCATCCAAGATCCGATACTCTAGATCATAATCTTTCATACACTGAATGATCGCTGTTTTATGTGCTGCTACGGCATCCGCGTAGCCCTTGCTCAGGAATGGGTAGATCAGCTCTCTGTTTTGCAGGGAAAATACTTCCGCCAGTTCTGGGATCCGCGGATCTGCATGGGACGCAAAAAGTTCCTCCGGTTTCGTCGTTGACTGTACCGCCACACGTTTTCCTTTCAGGTCTGCAAGGGTATAAATGTCGCTGTCCTTGCTGACGGCCACCACCTGAGTGCTGACCATATACGGAATGGTCCAGTGATACTGTTCCTCTCTTCCGTCAATGGAAAAACTACCCCAGATGCAGTCAATTTCACCGCTTTCCACCAGCTGTTTTTTTGCCTCCCAGTCAATATATGTAAATACCGCCTCGTAGCCCAGCCGATCAAAGGCCTCTGTCGCCAGGTCAACGTCAATTCCTGCCGGTTTTCCATCCGCATTTTCATAATTAAAGGGCGGGAAATTGTCACTTCCAATGATGATCTGGGGCCTGTCCTCTTCCTTCGCTGCGGAAAGGCCTTCCGTCTGGCTGCAGCCGAGACAGGCGGATGTCATGCTGATGCAGGTTCCAAGCACAGCAATTCGCGTCAGTATTTTTGCTATTTTCATTCGTCAACACACCTCGTTTTGTCAAAAAATCTGCTTTTTTGTCTGATTTCCCCGACATTGTAGCAGGTTGGAGGTGCGGATTGTGTCGAAAGGTGTCGACATAATTTAACGGCATATAAGGAATACAATGTAAATAGGGTCTGGATTCATTTTTCCTTGGCAAGCGATTATTAGCTGCAAAGGTAAAATGAATTCAGACCCTTTCAATACTTTAAATATTATATTACATTTAGAAATGTGCGACGTTTTACATCATTTCCGGATTTTCTTTGAACATGGAAAGGAATTTTGCCTCATCCTCACGATCAGAGCACCATAATTCAAGTTCTTCTCCATGCTCACCTACAAGTGCTGCAACTGCAACATACTGTGTCAGTGCAGATTTCAGATTGAATTTATCGCCATATGCAGATGTCAGCATTACATCGCCGTTGCACTCGTTAACTACTTCTAAAAATGTGTTTACGTCTTTGATATTTTTGATTTTCATATGTGTTCACTCTCCTACTCTCAAGTCGATTTATAAAGTTTCAATTTCATCGGTAGCATCATACTATCCAATATTTTATTTGTCAAGAGAACATTGATGATTTCGTTATCTTTCTATCAAAGCATTCGATTTGCATCATGATATTTGTAAAATTTACCTACATCTGATTGGTGGCAGACACCGTAAGATTTCGGTGCCGATAGTTTTTTAATTTGTTTTGTGGCAAAACTTTTATACAGTGAAGCGCCCATTGATTTTGTCTTTCGGGCTAACAATCGCCCTTCAAGAAAAAATAAATTGGGACGCTATTTACCCTATGAAATCCGTCCATTCTCCATTTCGTATACCACATCTGCCACGTTCATGGTGGATGTACGGTGGGATACCAATACTACCGTTTTGTTTTTGCCGGATTCTTTCAGCGATTTCAAAATAATGCCCTCGTTTAGGGAATCAAGATTTGATGTCGGTTCATCCATAAGTAAAAGCGGTGCATCATGTAAGAATGCCCTCGCGATACCGATTCGCTGTTTTTCGCCACCGGATAAGGTATCACCAAGTTCGCCTACTTCGGTATCATATCCTTTCGGTAATGTCATGATAAAATCGTGAATGGATGCTTTTTTTGCTGCTTCCATGATTTCTTCTCTGGTTGCTCCCGGTTTTGCGATTGCAATATTGTTTGCAATCGAGTCGTGGAACAGATGTGTTTCCTGTGTGACATAGCTTTCCATATCACGTAAGTGTCTGGTCGGAATCTCACGCACATCCGCACCGTCCACGGATACGCTTCCTGCATTGACATCCCAGAATCGCATCAATAATTTTAATAGCGTTGATTTTCCGGAACCACTTGCTCCGTGAATACTGGTAATCTTGCCCGGTTCCAGTTTCAACGAATAGTCATCTAAAATCAGATCTTCAGATACTATTTTTCTCTGATGTTCCGCTACTTTCGTATCATCCTCACTGTGGTTTACTGTTTCATCAGAAGATATCGATTCCATCTGGTTCAACTCATTCGTTCTATCCCCTTCGGACTTTTTCACTGCGTATTCGAATGTTACATGATCTGCACTTGCTCCTGAAAATTCACTATTTTTATCTGTTTTATTTGCAAGATTTTGTTTTGCAACAACATCATTTTCTACTGAATTTACAGAATGCTCAGAAGCTGATACAATGCTTTTTTCTGTCTCCGGGATTTCTTCTACCAGAGGTGTCTCTTCTAATAAAGAAAGAACACGTTCACCACTTGCCAGTGTCTGGTTCAGATTGTTTGACAGACTGGATAACGCAACTACCGGCCCAAAGGAGCCCATCATTGCAACGGTACAGGTTAAGATTCCTTCAAATCCCATACTTCCTTTTGCATACAGCCAGATAGTCAGCGCCAGCATTCCGAAGGATGCCAATAAGATCACCATGTTTGTAAAGGAACGCTGTGCTCCTTCCATGTGACTTAAGTCTTTCTGCATTCCGGAAAGTTTTTTGGAACGTTCTGTCATCTGTGCTTTGCGTTTTTCTCCCTGTCCGTACTGGATGGTTTCGTCAAGTCCTCTGAGAGAATCCAATACAAAACTGTTCAGCTCTCCAAATTCTGTCCGAAACTCCATACCTTTCTGGCTGCCACGTTTTCCATTCCACAGTGGAATCACAACGCCTACCATCAGATATGCCGCCAGTGCAAGAAGACCTGCAAAAACATGATATCTTCCGATAAAAATCACTATGATTACAGAAGTCAATGTGGCAATCGCAATTGGTGAAATCGTGTGTGCATAAAATACTTCCAATAATTCAATATCCGTTGTGATAATGGAGATTAAGTTTCCTTTGTCTCTGCCTTCCAATTTCGCCGGGCAGAGTTTTCGCAATGCCGCAAATACTTTGTGACGGATAATTGCTAGCAGTTTAAATGCAATAAAATGGTTACAATACTGCTCCACATAATGAAGCAGACCACGTAATACTGCGATCACTACCATCACGATCAGAATTGTTTTCACTGGTACATTTATAAGCCACATATTTTTGACCGGAACCATAATCCCAGCACCGGCCGCCCCGGTCAGTACGCCTCGTATGATGACCTGACTTGCGAGGATTGTCAGGAAAATGGCACATAAATAGCCTAAGGTTCCAAGAATGATTGCTGCCAGCATGATATGAATCAGAGGTTTCACCAGTCCAATCAAACTTCCCATGATTGAAATTGCACTTCTTCGTTTCTTAGTTCCTGCAGAATCATATTGTTTTGTTTTCACAGCACCGTTGATTGGAGTTGTCTGCTTTATTTCTGCAGAATCTTGTTGTTTTGTTTTCGCAGCACCGTCGATTTGGGTTATCTGCTCACTCTGTATCTCTTTTCTTTCTTCTGCCATCACAGACTCCCCTCCTCTCCATAATGCTCCAGCGCCATCTGACTCTCATACAGGTGTTTATATGATCCATTCAAGTTTATTAATTCTGCATGAGTTCCACGTTCTTTGATTTCACCGTCTTTCAGGAAATAGATCTGATCTGATTTCACCACATTTGCCAGTCGATGTGAGATTAAAAGCACGGTTCTGGTCTTTGCCAGTTCGTGGATTACCTGCATGATCAGTTCTTCACTTTCAATGTCGATGTTGCTTGTTGCCTCATCAAAAATATAAACTTCCGCATCTTTGAGCAGTGCTCTTGCTATTACCAAACGCTGACATTGTCCTCCGGATAAATTTCCCGCTTTTTCCAGAAGCTTTGTCTGTAATCCATCCTGCGTCTGTAAAAATCCAAGCAGATTTACTTTCTGAAGCACCGCATTCATTTCTTCTTCCGTTGCATCTGGTTTTGCCATCCGCAAATTTTCTTCTACAGTTCCTTTAAATAAGTAACTATTGTGGCAAACCAATACTACATGCTCCATCAAATTCACTTCGTTTACTTCTGATAACGGGATTCCTTCAATGGTCATTTCACCAGAAAAACCTCTATTCTTGGCAGATAATAAACCTGCAATGGTACTCTTTCCACAACCTGATTCACCAACTAATGATACAAAACTTCCCGCCGGAAGATTCAGGTTAATTTCTTTTAAAATTTCTCTGTCTTCTTCATAAGAAAAATGAACATCTTTCAGCGAAATATCCAATGCTCCATCCGGTAATGTCTTTGCTCCTGTCTCCGGCTCTGGCAGATCCAGAATCTTAAAGATCTTGTCACTTGCCGCCATACCATTCATCGCGATATGGAAAAATGAACCAAGTAAACGCAACGGCAGGAAAAACTCACTGGCCAAAAGCACAATACATAACGTACCTGAAATCGTCAGGTTTCCTTTTAAAAATTCTGTGACAGCAACTACCATACCAATTGCCGCTCCGCCATAAGCTACGATATCCATCACACTGGTGGAATTCAGCTGCATGGTCAGTACTTTCATGGTGATCCGACGGAAGTTCTGGGATTCCACATCCATCTCATCGGCTTTCTGCTGATCTGCCTGATAGATTTTCAAGGTTGTTAATCCCTGCAGGTTTTCCAGAAAAGAATCACCCAGTCCGGTATAAATACTCCAATATTTATTCAGCAGCTTCTTTGCGATCTTCTGCACCACCACGATAGAAATCGGAATCAGCGGCACACAGATCAGCAGGATCACGCTTGCTTTCAGACTGACTCTGCACAAAATAATAAATAAAGTCACCGGAGCGATCAGACTGTAGAACAGCTGTGGCAGATATTTTCCAAAATAAGTCTCCAGCTGCTCCACACCCTCTGTTGAAACCTGCACTACCTCAGAAGATGACACCTGCTCACTGTAGGAAGCCCCCAGTTTCAGCATTTTTGCATAAATTTTTTCCCTTAAAATACGTTTTACATCCACGCAGGCCCGATAGGAAGATTTTGCTCCCATCCGCTCGCAGATAAATCGCAACACAATTACGATTGCCAATATAATAACCGTGCGTTCAACACTCTGTACCGTCACTGTCCGGTAAACAACGCGCTCCAATAAATTAGCAATCGAAAAAAACGCGAAAACCTGTGACATTAATGCAAGCCACTGCCACAGGATCGTGTATACGATGTACTTTTTTGCATGGGACAGAAGTCCCACTAGTCTTGTTTTTATCATACCTTTTTCCTTTTCTCTCTCATACTGCATACCAGGTGCCAGATTGCCAGCCCCGGATGATACAACAGCATTCTCGGTCCTGAAAACCGCATCACCTGACGGATCTGCTCTCTCATTTCCGGCTTATAGCAGTGAATCTTGCAGTTTGCACAAAATGTCTTGTGCTCCATAAACGGACATTTTTCACTGCGCAGTTTCGCATAATCTGACAGGTTCTGACAGACCGGACACATCTGTCCGGATTTCCTGTCATACTCCGCATGCTGTTTCCGGCAGTATAATCGAATCATTTCCTCCACGACATACTGCTCCTTCTGCCGCTTCTTCTCTATTTTGTTCATCTAACAAATTTCCTCTCCATCTGCCTCTACGTTTTTTTCTGTTTTTACCCGCAAGAAGAAATATAATAAATGGCACACCCAAACGATAGCAATGCAAATCCGTCCGATTGGTATATTTTTCATACAGATAAATCCGATTGCCATAACAACTGTCACCATACCAATAATCTTCAGTTTCGTTCCCATTGTCATTGCACGCTTCTGTACAAAACTCTCCAGATGTTTTTTATACAAGCTGCTTCCGGTGAACCAGTCATGCAGCCTTTTGGAACTTTTTGCAAAGCAAAATAAGGTTGCCATATAAAACGGAACAGTTGGTAAAATCGGAAGTACGATTCCGACCGTTCCAAGCCCCAGACAAAGGCATCCTAAGACCAGCCATACAATTTTCATAAAATTCCTCCTCTTATCATTCTCCACAAGTTTTTTGGTAATCAGTGTTCCTTACTCCACTTTACATACTTTCTCCTTAGTTAGTATTTTTAACCATCAGTTAGTTGTTTTCACATAACCTTATTTCTACCATACCGCATCCATCAATGTCAATTAAATTTAACGTTTTAAGAAAAAATTTCTTTTTCCTTGTAGATCTACGCGCACAACAAAAATCACTTTCCACAATACGTAAATGTGCGCATGACACGCAGCGCCGTTTTGAATGAAAATTTAATATATAGCGCATTACGTAAATAGGGTCTGAGTTCATTTTCTCTCAGCAAGCGATTGTTAGCTGCGGAGATAAAATGAACTCAGACCCTTTCAATACCTTACTTTATTAAATTTTCATCCAAACAAGCAAGACCTAGTCACGGAAGAATGCCACACCGGACTCAAAGATCTTCAGATCCTGCTCACCGTAAATGTTGATGGCCACACCATCACCACGACGTTCAGAATGAGCCATCTTTCCAAGTACACGTCCATCCGGGCTTGTGATACCCTCGATGGCCATGTAGGAACCGTTGACATTCCACTCTTCATCCATAGTCGGATTTCCTGCTTCGTTGACATAGCATGTTGCCACCTGACCATTTGCAAAAAGTTTCTGCAGCCATTCATCGTTTGCTACAAAACGTCCCTCACCATGGGAAGCCGGGTTGGTGTAGATCTTGCCAATCTCTGCCTGTGCCAGCCACGGGGATTTATTGGACATTACTTTTGTATAAACCATCTTGGAAATATGACGTCCGATGGTATTGTAGGTCAGTGTCGGAGAATCTGCTTTCTGCTCACAGATCTCACCGTAAGGAACTAGACCAAGTTTGATCAGTGCCTGGAATCCGTTACAGATACCAAGGCAGAGTCCGTCACGCTCATTTAAGAGTTTTTCTACGGACTCTTTGATCTTTGCGTTACGGAATGCAGTTGCAAAGAATTTTGCACTTCCCTCCGGCTCATCACCTGCGGAGAATCCACCTGGGAACATGATGATTTGTGCCTGATCGATGGCTTTTGCAAATACATCAACTGAATCACGGATATCCTGTGCATTCAGGTTCTTGAATACTTTGGTCACTACATTTGCGCCTGCGCGTTCAAATGCTTTTGCAGAATCGTACTCGCAGTTTGTACCCGGGAATACCGGAATAAATACAGTCGGTTTTGCAATTTTATTTTTGCATACATAAATCTCTTTTGTTGTATAAAGTTTTGCATCCAGTTCTTTTTTATCTGTGGTTGCTCTGGTCGGATATACTTTTTCCAGTGTGTTTGTCCATGCGGATACTGCGTCATCCATAGCAATTTCCACATCACCGTAACGGAATACCGGCTCTTCTAAGACAGAACCAACGATGGATACGTTTGCGCGAAGTCCAACAGCCTCTAATGCTGCTTTTACTGCATCGGTATCTTCCGGTGCAACTTCTGCTACGAGATTACCAAATCCCGGTGCAAATGCTTCTTCCGGTTTCAGGCAGCCACGAATGGATACGCCCAGTTTGTTACCGAAGGCCATTTTGCTGACTGCTGCTACGAGACCTTTTGCATCCAATGCGTAAACAGATTTCAGTTTCTTATCCTGGATCAGGCTGCATACTGCATCGTACAGTTTCATAACCTGCTCATACTCCGGCAGATCATATGCATCATGATCGATGGTAAAGTACATCAGTTTATCACCTGCTGTCTTTAACTCCGGTGTCACGATATCCTGCTCTTTTGCAACGTCTACGGCAAAGGAAACCAGTGTCGGCGGTACATCGATATCATTAAATGTTCCAGACATGGAATCTTTTCCACCGATGGACGGCAGACCAAAGCTCATCTGTGCCTGATATGCACCAAGTAATGCTGCAAACGGCTGACTCCAGCGTTTCGGATCCTCGCTCATTCTGCGAAAGTACTCCTGGAAGGTAAAACGGATTTTCTTGTAATCACCACCGGCTGCCACGATTTTTGAAATAGACTCCAGAACTGCGTAAACAGAACCATGATATGGGCTCCAGCTTGACAGATACGGATCAAATCCATAACTCATCATAGTAACGGCATCGCATTTTCCTGTCATAACCGGGATTTTTGCGACCATACTCTGAGTCTCAGTTAACTGATATTTTCCACCATATGGCATGTATACACTTCCTGCTCCGATGGAACCGTCAAACATTTCCACCAGACCTTTCTGGGAGCATACGTTTAAGTCTTTTAATGTATCTACCCATGCAGCTTTTACATCGTTGTCTGCCAGATCTTTGGCAACGCTGTCAAGGGCAATCTTGTTCAGATAGTTGTCAGCCTTGCTCGGGATTTCAACCTGAACACCGGTCTCCTGATGTGCACCATTTGTATTCAGGAATGCACGGGAGATATTTACGATCTCTTTGCCTCTCCAGATCAGAACCAGACGCGGATCCTCAGTAACAACAGCTACCGGAACAGCCTCCAGGTTTTCCTCTGCTGCATAAGCAAGGAACTGATCTACATTTTCCGGTGCGATGACAACGGCCATACGCTCCTGGGACTCAGAAATAGAAATCTCTGTGCCATCCAGACCGGCATATTTTTTCGGAACTTTATCTAATTCTACACGCAGACCGTCTGCCAGCTCACCGATGGCAACGGAAACACCGCCGGCACCAAAGTCGTTACATTTTTTTATGATGTGGCTGACTTCCTCTCTGCGGAATAATCTCTGTACTTTACGCTCTGTCGGCGGGTTACCTTTCTGAACCTCAGCACCACAGGTATCAATGGAAGATGTGGTATGTGCTTTGGAAGAACCGGTTGCTCCACCACAGCCGTCACGTCCGGTACGACCGCCAAGTAGGATGATGATATCGCCCGGATCAGAGGTCAGACGCTGTACGGCACGTCTCGGAGCTGCTCCAAGAACGGCACCGATCTCCATACGTTTTGCCACATAGTTCGGATGATATACCTCTTTGACAAAACCGGTGGCCAGACCGATCTGGTTACCGTAGGAGCTGTAACCTGCTGCTGCAGAACGAACAATCTTCTTCTGCGGAAGTTTTCCTTCTAATGTATCTTTTATAGAAACCGTCGGATCAGCGGCACCTGTGATACGCATAGCCTGGTAAACATAAGTACGTCCGGACAACGGATCACGGATTGCTCCACCAAGGCAGGTTGCAGCGCCACCGAACGGCTCGATCTCTGTCGGATGGTTGTGTGTCTCGTTTTTGAAGTTTACCAGCCACTCTTCTGTCTTGCCGTCCACTTCCAGCGGAACAACAATACTGCAGGCATTGATCTCATCGGACTCCTCCTGATCAGCCATTTTTCCTTCTTTTTTCAGTTTCTTCATAGCCATCAGTGCAAGATCCATCAGGCATACAAATTTATCATCGCGATCTTTGTAAAGTTCTGCATAAGTCTCTTTGTAATTATCATAGGAAGCTTTGATCGGCTCCAGATAATCGCCATCCTCAAATACAACATCCTTTAACTCTGTGGAAAATGTGGTATGACGGCAGTGATCAGACCAGTATGTATCAAGTACACGGATCTCTGTCATAGTCGGATCGCGGTGCTCATCTTTTACAAAATAGTTCTGAATGTGCTGGAAATCCTTGAATGTCATAGCCAGGTTCAGGGATTCATATAATGCTTTCAGCTCTGCTTCCGGCATCTCGCAGAAACCGTCAAATACGATAACATCTGCCGGCTCCTCAAAATTCTGAACCAGTGTCTCCGGTTTTTCAAAACCAGTCTCTCTGGAATCTACCGGGTTGATGCAGTGATGTTTGATGGCGTCTAACTGCTCCTCTGTCACATCCCCTTCAATTACATAAGTTGTTGCGGTACGGATGACCGGCTCCTCATTCTCGTTCAGAAGTTTTACACACTGAACAGCGGAATCTGCACGCTGATCGAACTGACCAGGTAAAAATTCCACGCTGAATGCTTTTGCTCCCTTCAGATCAAAAGTCTCTTCATAAATATCATCAACAGGCGGCTCGGAGAAAACACTGACCAGTGCTCTCTGATAAGTTGCCTCAGAAATATTTTCCACATCATAACGGATCAGAACACGTACTCCTGTGACGGAAGTAATTCCAAGATAGCTCTTGATTTCTTCCTGCAGTTCTTTTGCTTTTACTGCATACGCTTCTTTTTTCTCTACATAGACTCTGCGTACATTACTCATATCGGATCCTCCATCTTAAGAATTATTGGACAGCACAGACCTGTTCCGTGCTATCATGATACTCTTAGTATAACGTACTCACTTCAATTAGAAAAATTAATATATTTAATTCTATATATAAGTTTAGCTAATTTATAATTGACATACGCTCTCACACTTTATATACTAATATAAAAAGAGATTTCTGTAAATCAAAACATATGAAGGGGAGATTTCTATGGATATTAATTACGAACTTTACAAAGTATTTTTTTACGTGGCTCAATCCTTAAGTTTTTCGGAGGCCAGCAAACACCTGTACATTTCACAGTCTGCGGTCAGCCAGTCCATCAAGACACTGGAGCGAAAACTTGGACAGCCGCTTTTTATCCGCAGTACGAAAAAAGTGCAGCTTACTCCGGCCGGACAGCTGCTGTTAAAACATATTGAACCGGCGATGAATCTGATCCGCCGCGGGGAGAATCAGTTATTTGACAGTCAGGGACTTGGACTCGGACAGCTTCATATCGGTGCCAGCGATACGATCTGCCGCTATTTCCTGGTTCCGTATTTCCGGAAATTTCATCAGCAGTATCCGAATGTGCCAATCAAAGTTACAAATGCAACTTCTCTGAACTGCGTGGATCTGTTAGAACAGGGAAAGGTGGATCTGATCATTACAAATGCACCAAATACCCGGTTGAATCAGTCTTATATCCGAAAAACGGTCTGTGAATTTCGGGATGTGTTTGTGGCAAATCCGGCTTATTTTCCGATGAAGCCCAAAGTACTGCGACTGGCAGAACTTTCCGGTTATCCGCTGATCACATTAGAGCGGCACTGTACTACCTGTGAATTTCTGCACAATCTGTTTTTGCAGCATCAGTTGGAACTTGTGCCGGAAATTGAGCTTTCCAGTAATGACCTGCTGATCGATTTTGCAAGGATTGGATTGGGAATCGCCTGCGTGCCGGATTATTGTGTCCGGGAGGGCAATGAAGATCTGGAGATCATTGAGACGAAGGAAACGATGCCGGCAAGACAGATCGTGGCTTCGTTGAATCCGACGCTGCCGGTAAATGCACCGACGGAAGCGTTTCTGGATTTGTTGCCAACTCTGTAAGGTATCGACTATCGTATCGTAAATTAAAGCAAAATTGGAGAAATTTATCTCGCTCACTAGACGTTCACTACCCTCGTTTTGCTTCGGTTTTATCGCGCTCGCTCTCAACTCCTATAAAAGCTGGTCGTTTTCCACTCGCGCAAAACTCGCAAAACTCAGTCGTTCGCT
>CAVEOS010000063.1:0-17271 GCA_963617435.1 Lachnospiraceae bacterium | reverse complement strand
AGTAGATAAAGTTGATTGAAGAAATCTCAGCTGTATGAAGTTTTGAAGGTATATAAAATAAATATATCAAAAGGGGTGTTCCTGAATGGGAGCATCCTTTTTGGTATGTTAAAAAAATATTTTAGCATGGTAAAGAAGTAGACAAAGAAAAACAGCAGCCACGCGACTGCTGTTCTTCACATAGGGAGATTGAGTTATGAAAATGTTTATCAAAAATAAAGTAGATTTCCTTTTGACAAGTATTATAATACTCAATAAATGTGAGCAAAATATGTCAAAATTCTAAAAGAAACAGAATCAATTATAAAAGAATCATGTTAAAAGTATAAAGAAAAAATAAAAATGTTGACAAAAGGCAGGAAAGAAGGAATTTTAAGATGGAATTACACAAAGGAAGACCATTGGACACGGAAAATCGTCTGGAAAAAGAAGTTCGGGTATACGATCTGTTAGATGAACTTGGAATCGAATACTGGCGGACGGATCATGAAGCGGCAGGCACAATGGAAGACTGCAATGAGATTGACCGGATTTTGGATGTGCTGATCTGTAAAAATCTGTTTTTATGTAACCGTCAGAAGACAAAATTTTATCTGTTGATGATGCCGGGAGATAAGCCGTTTAAGACAAAGGAGTTGTCTGCGCAGATCCAGAGCGCACGTCTGTCTTTTGCGCCGGAAGAATATATGGAAAAATTCCTGGATATCACTCCGGGATCTGTCAGCATCATGGGGCTGATGAATGATACAGAAAATCAGGTTCAGCTTTTGGTGGATGCGGATGTATTAGAGGGAGAATATGTGGGATGCCATCCTTGTATCAATACTTCCAGTCTGAAATTGAAAACAAGCGATGTGTTTACTACTTATTTAAAAGCAGTGCATCACGATTATATTCCGGTCCACTTTGGTAATGAATGATGGTATAGTTTGGTTGAAAAATGAGCAATAAACAGATAATATCTTGTTCTGCTAATGAAGCAGAGGGGATTGTGGAACTCTGTTTTTTGAAGATAAACAGGAATATATATAATTGGGAGAGAAAAGCTAATAGCTGGCTGACTAAAATATTACTTCAGGAGAAAGCAGGATTATGAATCAATACAAAAAAGGTGTGATTTATACAATTATCGGTGGGGCATGTTGGGGAATTTCCGGAACATGCGGAGAATATCTGTGTACATTCCGTGGCATGGATACGAGACTTTTGACTGATATCAGACTGATTGGAGCAGGCATTATCCTGTGCCTTTTTATGGCCATGCGATATCGTCCAAATGTGAAACTGTTTCTGCGGACGCCGAATGCGGTGCTGCATTGTATCGTGTTTGGTATTGGTGGTCTGATGTTTACACAGTATGCGTATCTGACCGCTATTTCAAAAACAAATGCAGGAACGGCTACGGTGCTGCAGTATCTGTCGGCAATTTTTGTATTGCTGATCGTCTGCCTGCGAAAAAGAAAACTGCCGGTTTTGCGGGAAAACATTGCAATCATTTCCTGTCTGGTGGGAACGTTTCTGGTGGCAACTCATGGTAGTTTTACTTCTTTATATATATCTAGGGAAGGATTGCTTTGGGGATTTCTGGCGGCAGTAGCGGCCACACTCTACATATTGATCCCTCAGCAGCTGCTGGCAGACTGGGGAAGCATTATCCCGACGGGAATCGGTATGCTGACCGGAGGAATCGCATTTTTCTTTATCATGCGGGTATGGAAAATATCGGTACAGTTTGACTGGGTGACGGTAGCGATCACAGCATTGATCGTGCTGGTTGGTACTGTACTGGCATTTACTATGTTTTTGAAGGGAACGAGTCTGGTGGGACCGGCCCGTGGAAATATGCTGGGCTGTGTGGAACCGCTGATGGCGACAATCTGTTCTGCTGTTTTCCTGGATACAGTGTTTATGCCGATGGATATTCTCGGATTTGCGTTTATTATTGCGACAGTTTTCATACTGGCGAAGAATTAGTTACAAAATGGTAATGTGCGGATTGAACAAAAAAATAAGAAATAAAAAATCAAGTTTGTGCACACTTACACGGAAGGTTTTGCTATTATAATAACTGTAAAAACCCCCAATACATTATATAGTTTTTTACTACCCCCATAGTAAAAAATACCTTCTCTTGAAAGAACAGCTGATCGACAGGCTGTTCTTTTTTTATTTACAGTTCACTCGTCATATGCATATAGGGAGTGATCATGCTTGCATGAGGAGCTTCCGAGATGCATAATGACGAAGGGAGCGCCTTTTTATGAGCAAAAGAAGTTGCTTTAGCCTTCTTGAAGCAAGTTCAAGAAGTATCGCTCGCAAGCGAGCTCTTTTGCGAATGGCGCGCGTGAACTGTAATAAAAAATATGCGTTTTCCTTGCTTTTTCGGGATAGATATAGTATAACTGTTTGAGCATGGGCAAAAATAATTCATAATTCACGATAAGATGAAGAGGGAGCATTATGTTTCAAAAGGAAAAAAAGAACAGTCCACTGAACAGTGGATTAAGTATTATGATTGTTGGGTGTGGAAAAGTTGGAAAGACACTGGTGGAGCGTCTGAGCAAAGAAGGACATGATATTTCGGTTGTGGACAAAAGTGCTGCGCGTCTGCAGAGTGTTACAAATATGTATGATGTGTACGGTGTGGTCGGAAATGGCGCAAGCTTTACCGTATTAAAAGAAGCGGGCATTGAGAATACAGATATTCTGATCGCGGTGACGGATTCTGATGAACTGAATCTGCTCTGCTGTCTGGTTGCAAAGCGTTCCGGACATTGCGAGGTTATCGCCAGAGTGCGTACCCCGGATTACAGTGAGGAAAAAGCATATCTGAAGGAAAAACTCGGACTGGCCATGATGATCAATCCGGAGCAGGAAGCGGCAAATGCGATTTCCCGTATTTTATATATGCCGACGGCGCTGGATGTGGCTCCGTTTGCCAGAGGACATGCGGAGATGGTCCGTATCAAACTGCCAGAGGAAAATGTCCTGACAGGAAAGAAGATTGCGGATCTGGTACGGGAACTTTCCGGTGCAGTGCTGATCTGTGCAGTTGAGCGAAGTGGTGAAGTATATATCCCGGGCGGTGATTTTGAACTGGCGGCCGGTGATGTCATCAGCTTTATCGCGCCGGTGCGGGATGGACGAAAGTTTTTGAAGAAAAACGGATTCCAGACCCATCAGGTAAAAAGTTGTATTATCGTGGGCGGTGGACGTGCGGCCTACTATCTGGCGAAACGTCTGATTGAACTTGGTATATCTGTGCAGATCGTAGAAAATAAGAGGGAACGCTGTGAGGAGCTGAGTGTACTGCTTCCGCAGGCGGTTGTGGTAAACGGTGACGGTACCAGCGAAGAGTTACTCAATGAGATCGGTATTACAACCACAGAGTCTCTTGTTCCGCTGACCGGAATCGATGAGGAAAATATCATGCTGACACTGTATGCGAAGGAAGTATCCAATGCGAAGGTTGTCACAAAGATCAACCGTATCACATATACGGAAGTTATCGATCAGTTGGATCTGGGCAGCGTGGTATATCCGAAATATATTACTTCTGAGGCGATCGTTGCCTTTGTCCGTTCCAAGACAGCGACAATGAATAACAATATAGAAACAATGATCCATCTGTTTGATGAACGTGTGGAAGCCATTGAGTTTGTGGTGGGAGAGCAGTCTCCGGTTGTCAACGTACCGCTGGCACAGCTGAGGCTGAAAACGAATCTGCTGGTGGCCTGCATCAACCGCAACGGAAAAATTATCATCCCAGGTGGAAATGATGCGATTCAAGGCGGTGATACGGTAATCATTGTTACGACAAATACTGGATTCCATGACATAGAGGATATTTTACGGTAGATGGAGGCGCATTAGATGAATAAATCAATGATAGCCTATATATTAGGCTGGATTATAAAATTGGAAGGGCTTTTTATGCTGATCCCGATCGTGGTGGCGCTGATTTATCGGGAACATAACGGCATATGGTTTGCCATTGTGGCAGCCTGTGCGCTGGTATTCGGAACCTTTGTCACACATAGAAAGCCGGAGAACAACGTATTTTATATGAGGGAAGGCTGTATTGCTACAGCAATGAGCTGGTTTCTCATGAGTGTGATCGGTTGTCTGCCATTTTTCCTGAGCAGAGAGATCCCATCTTTTACGGATGCGCTGTTTGAGACTGTGTCCGGTTTTACAACGACGGGATCTACGATTCTCAGTGATGTGGAAGCATTATCTTACTGCATGCTGTTCTGGCGCAGTTTTACGCATTGGATCGGCGGCATGGGGGTACTTGTATTTTTGCTGGCAGTCATTCAGATGACCGGCGGTTCCAACATGAATCTGCTGCGTGCAGAAAGCCCGGGACCGGCCGTGGGAAAACTGGTGCCGCGTATGATGCATACAGCGAGGATTTTGTATATGATCTACATGGGCATGACTGTGATCCTGTTTATACTGCTGCTTTGTGGAAGAATGTCAGTATTTGAATCAATAACCACGGCATTTTCTACAGCTGGAACCGGTGGCTTTGGCATACGAAATGACAGTCTGGCCAGTTGTTCCCCGTATGTTCAGTGGGTTGTAACGATTTTCATGATTCTGTTTGGCGTGAATTTTAATGCTTTTTATTTTATATTACTGCGAAAATGGAAACAGCTTTTTCATATGGAAGAAGTCTGGGCGTATTTGGGTGTCATTGTGGTAGCAATCCTGATCATCATGACAAATACTTACGGCTGGGTTGGAAATGTACTGGAAAATCTGAGAAATACATCTTTTCAGGTTGGTTCGATTATTACGACCACGGGATTTATGACCGTGGACTTTGACCAGTGGCCATCTTTGTCCAAGTATGTCCTTCTGTTTCTGATGATGATCGGTGCCTGTGCCGGAAGTACTGGAGGTGGTATGAAAGTCAGCCGATTCCTGCTGTCTGTGAAATCCGCCCTGAGGGAGCTGAATTCCTACCTGTTTCCGAAGAGTGTGAAAAAGATCAAGATGGATGGAAAAACTGTTGATGAAGAAGCAATCCGTGGCATTAACGTATATTTCACGGCATATATGCTGCTGGTTATTTTATCCACATTTCTCGTTTGTATCGATGGAACAGACATGGTCAGCGGATTTTCAGCTGTACTCGGTACTTTTAACAATATCGGACCGGGTTTTGCACAATACGGGCCAACCTGTAACTTTGGTGACGCATCTGCACTGAGTAAATATGTATACATTTTTGATATGCTTGCAGGACGTCTGGAAATTTTCCCGGTATTGATCCTTCTGTATCCGCCAAGCTGGCGCGGACTGCTGAAACGCCGGATGAAACAGAAAAAGAGTAGTAGAGGAAATGTATCAGTATCATAGATATAGCAGATAAAAGTTTCCGAAAGACAGTGATCTTTTACCGAAAGCGAAAGAGTATCAAAAGCAGAAATATAACGAAAATGAAAAAATATCGAAAGCGTAAAGGTATTGAAAACGGAAAGATATTCTTGCCGATTCCTGAATAAATTTTAAGAATTTCTGAATCCTATTTACATAGGAAGAGAAAGTTGATACAACTTATATAGTAAATGATGCCTGATTTGTAAACAAGGGTTTCGTTTGAGCGTATAAAAGTAATTGTATGATAAAGTTTGTCAGGAGGTGGAGCAGATGGTTTTCCCAAAGTTGATCTATACATTTTTAGTAGCAATGATTCCGGCCGTTGAGGTCAAGGGGGCAATCCCCTTCGGTATGGCTTTGCAGCTTGCTCCGTGGCAGGCATATCTGATGGCATTGTGCGGAAGCTTTTTCGTAGTATGCTTCCTTGCATTTTTTACCCACTGGTTTTACGTGGAGTGTAAAAAACATGGATTCCTGAAACGGTTTATCGGCTGGATTGATAAAATGGTGTTAAAGAATAAAGAAAAGATTCATAAATATGGTCCGCTGGCAATTTTTGTATATGTGGCAGTTCCGATTCCGGGAACCGGAACATGGACCGGAAGCATTATTGCCGGAGTGCTGAATATGAAACCGAGAATCACGATCCTGTGCGTGATGTGCGGAAATGCTGTGGCAGGCATGATCATGACTCTGGCCAGCGCCGGAGTGTTCAGTATGATTTCACGATTATAAAAACTGGTATGGACGTAACAGTAAAAACTGGCTCTTGAAAAAGGTCAGTTTTTTTGTTATTTATTATAAAGTGCAAAAGAAAGATGGAGAAAAAGTAGTTTATGACAGAATCGCATAACAATCAGAAGAAAATTGCTGTGGTCAATGATTTTTCCGGGTTTGGGCGTTGTTCCATTGCGGTATCACTGCCGATCATTTCAGCAATGAAGATACAATGTTGTCCGGTGCCCACGTCGATTTTTTCGAATCACACGGGATTTGACAGCTATTTTTTTGAAGATTATACCGATAAGATGCGGCCGTATATTGCGGAGTGGCGAAAATTGGATCTGCATTTTAATGGAATCTGTACTGGATTTCTGGGATCCGAGGCACAGATTGGGATCGTGGGAGACTTTCTCCAGGAGTTTGGCGGAGAGGGAACCATCGTACTGATCGACCCGGTAATGGGGGATTACGGAAAGCCGTATCCGACTTACACCATGGAAATGTGCTTGGAGATGAAAAAACTGGTGCATTACGCAGATATCCTGACACCGAACCTGACAGAGGCCTGCATTTTGACGGACACCCCGTATAAAGAAAAGTGGCGGGTGGCAGAGATTGAGCAGATGGCAGAAGCATTGAGTCAGATGGGACCGGAGAAAGTGGTGATCACGGGAATCCCACAGAGAAGCTTTGTGGCAAATCTCTGTTATGAAAAAGGAAAGGAATGCAAAATGCTGCGGACACACAGAATCGGTACTTCACGATCCGGAACCGGAGATATTTTTTCCGCAATCCTGGCAGCAGATGCGGTGAACGGAGTGCCGTTTGAAGAATCCGTCAAGAAGGCTTCCAGATTTATCAAGAAATGTATCTTAAGTTCGATCGAGCGGGAGATTCCGCTGACAGACGGTGTCTGCTTCGAAGATCATCTTGGAACGCTGGCGAGATAATGCTGCTTTATGATATGGATAAAAAGATATCTAATAAATATAGTAATCTAAAGTGCATGAAGATAAACTTTTAATGATACAGATATAAAAAAGAGTGGATGATAAATAGAAAGAAGGAATAAAAAATGGAAATCTTATATAAAGTACATCATGGGTTATATGTGAACCTGACCAACAAATGTCCGTGCGCCTGTACATTCTGCCTGCGCCAGACCATGGATCATGTGGGAGAATCCCACAGTTTGTGGCTGGAGCGTGAGCCTTCCGCAGCGGAAGTCATTGCAGAATTTGCAAAGTTTGACATGGACGAATTCGAAGAAGTTGTATTCTGCGGATTCGGTGAGCCGACAGAGGCGTTACCGGTATTGTTGAAAGTGGCCGTTTATGTGAAAGAGACATTGGCAAAACCGATACGTATCAACACAAACGGCATGGGAAGTCTGATTTGGAACCGTGATATCACACCAGAATTTGAAGGTTTGATTGATACCGTATCCATCAGCCTGAATACACCGAATGCCAAGCGTTACCATGAGCTGGTGCGCAGCAAGTTCGGGAATCAGTCCTTTGATGCCATGATTGATTTTGCAAAAAAATGTACCAGACATGTCTCTAAAGTAGTTATGACAACGGTAGATACGACAATCACAAAAGAGGAAGAGGAGCAGTGTCGCAAAATTTGTGAGGAAGTTGGTGCTGTATACCGTATCCGTCCGTGGGAAGATTAAAACATTAATATCTTAATGGGACTAGAACTTTTATATAAAAAATATAATGTTACCGCTGGCGAAAATGCCGGCGGTATTTTTTTCTTGCATTTTATCAGGAGACTTATTATAATCTGATATGTATCAGAATCTACAAAAATGAAAGTTTATTCATACAGATCAGGGTTGTATAGATGTCTGATTTTTGAAATAAATCAAAACTGGAGACAGGAAATGTGGCAGCTTGTATTAGGAACCGCAGGTTTTATCCTGTATTTTATATACGATATTAACAGCATTCGAAAAAAGAATGCATTTTTGCAGAAATTTTTTGCAGGGGGGAGTATTCTTGTTGTGGCTTCTACCATCGCAGCGTTCTGGTCTGCATGGGGACAGCACCATCGAAGCGTGGGAACAGTGATCGGATTTGGGGCCGGAGCATTGTTTTTTCTTAGTTTACTTATATATACCTTATTTTTTGCCCTTCCATTTGAAGAAACCTATTGTGAAGAGAATAAACTGCGTGCTGCATACACGGAAGGTGTGTACGGTCTGTGCCGTCATCCGGGTGTCCTGTGGTATGCGGGTGCGTATCTGTGTATGTGGGGAATGCTTGGCGGATGGAAATCAGGGATTTATTCCTTACTCATGATTTTTTTGAATTACCTGTATATTGTTTTTCAGGATCTGTGGACATTTCCACGGACATTTTTTAATTATAGCGAATATCAACGAAGCACGCCATTTTTAATTCCAAATGGCAAAAGCGTGCGGATGTGTGTGGATACTTTGAGGAAAAAAGAGCGATAAGTCTGGAGTGGACAGCCTATGAATTTAAAAGAAAAATTGAAAAAACATCAATATAATGAAATCTGGCAACAGTATTGCGGATTTTTGGATCTGTCCATGGAAGGCTACATGAAGATTCAACGTCGGCTGATGGAAGAACAGATCCAGCTCTGGAGCAACTGTGGCCTGGGGCAGTCCATTCTGAAAGGAAAGCATCCGCGAGATCTGGATGAATTCCGAAAAATGGTACCGCTGACAGAGTACGAAGATTATGCGGATATCCTGCTGACAAAGCAGCCGGACATGCTTCCGGGCAATCCGGTGATATGGATCCAGACGACCTGGGAGGGTGGTAAGCACCCAATCAAGGTGGCGCCTTACACCAGAAGCATGCTGGATACTTACCGCAACAATGTGATGGCTTGCCTGATCCTGTCCACAAGCCGGGAAAAAGGTTCTTTTGATGTGGCATCTACGGATAAATTTCTGTATGCTTTGGCTCCGCTGCCCTATGCGACAGGACTTTTCCCGTTAGTGCTGGGAGAAGAAATCGATATTGAATTCCTTCCGGCGGTGAAGGATGCCGTAAATATGAGCTTTAGCGAGCGCAATAAACTTGGATTCAAGATGGCGATGAAAAAAGACCTTGGCTTTTTCTTTGGTCTTGGAAGTGTCGCTTACGCAGTCAGCCAGAGCCTGTCTTCCCTGACCGGATCCGGCGGTGGCGGGATGAAACTGTCCAGCCTGGTAAAATGTAAACCGCATATGATATTGCGGCTGCTGAAAGCAAAATATCAGTGCAAAAAAGAACAGCGGGGACTGCTTCCCAGTGATCTGTTTCATCTGAAAGGATTTATGGTGGCAGGTACGGACAATCAGTGCTATAAGGACGATCTGGAAGAACTCTGGGGCATCCGCCCGATGGAACTGTTTGCCGGTACGGAACCATCCATGATGGGAACGGAAACCTGGACAAGAAAAGGCATGTATTTCTTCCCAGATAACGCATTTTACGAGTTTATCACGGAAGAAGATATGATGAAAAACTACGAGGATCCATCGTATATTCCACCGACGTATCTCATGGATGAAGTACGGCCGGGAGAAAAATACGAACTGGTATTTACCATTTTAAAAGGCGGTGCCTTTGCCCGCTATCGCTGCGGAGATATGTATCGTTGTGTCGGACTGGAAAACAGGGAAGATGAGACGCACATTCCGCGGTTTGAGTACGTGGATCGGGTACCGTGGATCATTGATATTGCCGGATTTACGAGAATCTCGGAAAATGGGATCCGGAATGTCATCGGACTTTCGGGACTGCCCATCACAAACTGGGTGGCAGCCAAGGAATATAACGAACAAAATCGTCCGTATCTGCATATGTATGTGGAACTGGAGCGGGATGCACTTCTGAACAGTGCCATGAGTGTATCGATTTTAAAAGATCTGCTGAGCACTTATTTTAAATATATTGATCAGGATTATCGTGACCTGAAAAAGATCCTTGGAATGGATCCCTTGCAGGTGACGATTCTTACTTGTGGAACATTTGAGGCTTATGAGAAACGGACTGGAAAAAAACTGCATCAGATGAGTCCTTCACATTATGATCTGAAGGCGCTGCTTGAAATGCAGGAAAGTTTAAACAAAGTGAGATAAGAGGGATATATGGGAACCTACGGATATATTTCAATTATAGCCATGGTGTGCTATGGATTTATGCTGCTAATGTTTCTGGTGGCAAAGAGAAATAAAATTGTAAATAGCTTTTTGACTGTACTGACCGGACTTCTTTTGTGGACTGGTGGCTCAGCATTTATGCGTGCACAGCTTTGGCCGCAGTATACGTTCTGGTATCAGGTGTCACTGCTTGGAATTTTACTGCTTCCGTATGCATATTACCGCTTTATTCTGGCTTTTGGTGGTGTGCGGGAAGGTATGGCTGGAAAATCTTATCTGGCAGCAATGCTGGTATGCTTTGTGCTAAACATCCGTCGTGGATTGTTTCTGGCGTGTCCGGTACTGGTGGAAAAAAACGGAATGCCGACCTTTGTATACAACATTAAACCGACAATCCTGGTACTGTTTTTTCTTGTAGGAGCGTTTCTGATATATTTGTTTGTGATGATTGTGCGTATCTGCAAAGCAAATCCGAACATGAAAGTACAATATGAGCCGGTCATGATCGGTGTTGTCGTACTGTTTTTGGGAAATGTGCTGATCAGTCTGCCGCAGCTTTCCGGATTTCCGATGGATATTTTAAGCGGCGTTGTGAATGTATTTTTCCTGTTTTATGCATTGATCCGTAGGAGACTGTTCCGTTTACAGATGCTAGCTTCTTCGGGCTTGTGCTACGGTGTCGGATTTCTGTTTTCGGTCATTGTATTTTTTAACATGGTTCCATATCTGCAGAAAATGCTTCATCTGCAGATGGACACAAATATGACATTGTATGCACTTGTATTTGCGGTAGCTTTTCTGGTGATTTATGCGTTGTTTACGTTTTTATGGAAACTGCTGGTGCGGAATGTGTTTGTAAAGGAAGAAATTCATCAGGCGGAAATCATCCGGGAATTCAGTTCGGCAATTTCAAAAACACTGGATCTGCAGAAAATTCTGGATGAAACGATCCATGTGCTAAAAGAACTGATGGATGTTGGAAATATATTCATATGCATGCAGGATGGCTCAGGGCAGCCATATCGCGGGTTTGCCAGTGATCAGCCCCTGAATGATCTGGCTTTTGCACTGGAGGAAGAAAATCCGATGATCCAGTGGCTGGCGGAGCATGAGGAACCTCTTGTTTATCGTGAATTCCGATATACTGTGGAGTACAAATCCATGTGGGAGAGCGAAAAGTATCAGCTGGATAAAAAGCGGATCCGCTACTGTGCTGGACTGAAAGACGGAGATTGTCTGGCTGGCGTACTTTTGATCACAGCACCATCTTCAAAGAAAGGACTTGTCTACGATGAGGTACAGATGATCTCATCCGTTACATCCGTAGCATCTATTGCCATCAAAAATGCGAGACTGTATGAAAAAGCCTGCATTGAGGCGCGGACGGATGAAATGACCGGATTGCTAAATCGGAAGCATTTTTATGAAGTTCTGAACGAAGAGTTTGAGAAGAACAGAGAGGCTTCGCTGGCACTCGCTATTATTAATGTAGATGATTTTAAATTGTACAATCAGTTGTATGGTATAAAGGAAGGCGATATCTGTCTGCAGCGTATTGCGAATATTATCCACAGCAGTGTGGGAGAAAGCGGTTATACCGCCCGTTACAGCGGAAAAGAATTTGCGGTACTGCTTCCGAAATATGATCTGTTTTCGGCAAAAAATCTGGTGGAATCCATTGCAAGACAGATTTTTGTCATGAACAATCGGCGGGCAGACATGAAGCTGAAGGCTGTGACCGTCAGTGCTGGAATCAGCGCAGCACCTTATGCGGCACGCAGTGTGAAAGAACTGATGGAAAATGTGGATCTGGCGGTCTACCATGTAAAACATAGTGGAAAAAACGGCATCCAGGTATTTGATACAATGTTCAAGAACAGCAATAATCAGGGTGATACCAGAGACCGTGTTCATATTTACCGGGAATACGAGTCTACAATCTATGCTTTGACTGCGGCTATCGATGCAAAGGATCATTATACGTTCAGTCATTCCAATAATGTGGCATATTATGCGACAGCTCTGGCAGCAACGCTTGGCATGAATGAGGATATGATCGAGATCATCCGCCAGGCGGCCTTACTGCATGATGTTGGAAAAATCGGTATCCCGGAGGATGTACTAAACAAGCCTGGACGTCTCACAGATGAGGAATACGAAATCATCAAAGGACATGTGGAGGCTTCCATCGGCATCATTCGTCATCTGCCATCCCTGGATTATGTTATCCCGGCTGTTATCGGTCACCATGAGCGATATGACGGAAAAGGATACCCGAGAAGGATTGCGGGAGAAGATATACCGTTGACGGCCCGGATTTTGTGTGTGGCAGATGCATTCGATGCCATGACTTCCAGAAGATGTTATAAGAAGGCATTTCCGCTGGAAGTGGCCAGGGAAAAGCTTCTCCTGGATGCAGGAAAGCAGTTTGATCCGGAGCTGGCTTACAAGTTTGTGGAGTGTTTGGACAATGGAAGTATCACTCTGGTAGAGGCCGAGGAAGTGTAACAAATACATATTATAGAAGATAAAGATAGTTTTACAGAAAATATTGTGATCAGGAAAGAGTAAAGCAAAACTCATTCCATGATTACAATATTTTTTTGCTTTTACCGCACATTACCGCGCATTTTTGATAAGTTTTTCCAAAAAGGGGTTGACATTGAACGTTAGCGGTGGTAAACTTCCTATGCTGATGTTAGGAAAATCTAACAAAATGTAGCTGTAAGTAGTAGAAATTGCGATGCACTAATAGAATGTAGATTATCATATCAAAAATTAAGTTCTATTAATAAAATGTAGTTAAATGTATTACATAGTGACGTGTTCTAACGATGTATAGCTGCATTTATTTATTGTTATTTTTTACTGACCTGAGTACAATAACAGATAAATCTGCTGATTCGGGAGGGATATTATTATGATGCCTTTAGCGATGGCAAAAAGTGGAGAGAAAGTAGTAATTAAGAAGATTACCGGA
Organism: Lachnospiraceae bacterium; assembly: GCA_963617435.1. GTDB lineage: Bacteria > Bacillota > Clostridia > Lachnospirales > Lachnospiraceae > Eubacterium_I. Next base: position 4,051 of record CAVEOS010000063.1, on the reverse strand, counting down.
AAAGATTCCGTACGTCAGCATCTTGCGGAACTGGGACTGGTAGTAGATGAATCCGTAACAGTTGTCAGTGAACTGGGAGGAAATATTATCCTTCAGGTAAAAGACAGCCGGATTGCGCTGGATCGAAGCATGGCAACCAGAATTATGGTTTAAGCATAGAAGAAGAAAGGATGAGTTTTATGAAAACATTAAAAGACGCAAAAGTTGATGATGTAGTAGTTGTAAAACGTCTGCATGGTGAAGGCCCGATCAAACGTCGTATCATGGACATGGGAATCACAAAAGGAGTACAGATCAAAGTTCGTAAGGTTGCACCGCTTGGTGATCCGATCGAATTAAACGTTCGCGGTTATGAGCTGAGTGTTCGTAAAGCTGACGCTGAGATGATTGAAGTTGAGTAATCATATTTTTTTACATAAGGATTAGAAAGTTCTAATAACAGTTATGAAAAACTATGAAAAATAAAAGTAGAGAGGAGATATAAATGAGTATCAAAATCGCACTTGCGGGTAACCCAAACTGTGGTAAAACAACTCTGTTTAACCAGTTGACCGGTAGTTCTCAGTATGTAGGTAACTGGCCGGGTGTAACCGTTGAGAAAAAAGAAGGAAAGTTAAAGGGACACAAAAAAGACGTAGTCATTCAGGATTTACCTGGTATTTACTCCCTTTCCCCATATACACTGGAGGAAGTAGTTGCCAGAGGTTATCTGGTAAATGAGCGTCCGGATGCAATCTTAAACATTGTAGACGGTACAAACATTGAGCGTAACCTGTACCTGACAACACAGCTCCTTGAGCTTGGTATCCCGGTTGTGATCGCTATCAACATGATGGATATCGTTCGTAAAAACGGCGACAAGATCAATGTTAAGAAACTGTCTGAGACACTTGGATGCGAGATCGTTGAGATCAGTGCGCTGAAAGGGGAAGGCGGATTCGAGGCAGCAGAGAAAGCCGTTGCGGCAGCAGAGAAAAAACAGGATGCAACTCCGCTTCATGTATTTACAGGAAGTGTTGAGCATGCGATCGCACATATCGAGGAGTCTATCGAGAACATCGTAGATCACAGATATCTTCGTTGGTTCGCAATGAAACTCTTCGAGCGTGATGAGGAAGCTGTGAAAGATATTAACATTCCTGCAGACGTAAAATCTCACATCGAGCAGCACATCGTTGACTGCGAGAACGAGATGGATGATGATGCAGAAAGTATCATCACAAACCAGAGATACGCATATATTAGCAAAGTATGTGATCAGTCTGTAAGCAAAAAAGCTGAAGTACATAACATGACAATTTCTGATAAGATTGACCGTGTCGTAACAAACCGTATTCTTGCGTTACCGATCTTCGCAGGTATCATGTTCCTGATCTACTGGATTGCAATGAAGGGTGTCGGTTCAACTGTAACTGACTTTATGAATGATACACTCTTCGGTGAGTGGATCTGTGGAAACTTAGGTCCGGCTCTTGAAAGCATCGGATGTGCTGACTGGTTAGTTGGTCTGATCAACGATGGTATCGTTGGTGGTGTTGGTGCTGTACTTGGTTTCGTACCGCAGATGTTAATCCTGTTCCTGATGCTTTCCATTCTGGAGCAGGTTGGATACATGGCGCGTGTCGCATTTATCCTTGACCGTATCTTCCGTAGATTTGGTCTTTCCGGAAAGAGCTTTATCCCGATGCTGATCGGTTCCGGTTGTGGTGTTCCTGGTGTTATGGCAAGCCGTACCATCGAGAATGAGAGAGATCGTCATATGACAATCATGACAACATGCTTTATTCCTTGTGGAGCAAAAATGCCGATCATCGGTCTGTTCGCAGGTGCATTATTTGGTGGTTCCGGTCTGGTTGCAGTTTCCGCTTATTTCATTGGTGTAGCAGCAATCGTTATTTCCGGTATCATGCTGAAAAAGACAAAACCGTTTGCCGGTGAAGTAGCACCATTCGTTATGGAGCTTCCGGCTTACCACCTTCCGACTATTGGTTCCGTATTACGTGCAACATGGGAGCGTGGATGGTCCTTCATCAAACGTGCAGGTACTGTTATCGTAGCTTCTTCCGTAATCCTCTGGTTCTTACAGGGATTCGGTTTCGTAGATGGCGCATTTGGTATGGTTGAAGATAACAACAACAGTTTACTGGCAGCAATCGGTGGAGCAATCTGCTGGATCTTCGCACCGCTTGGATTTGGCGACTGGCAGTCAACCGTTGCAACCGTTACAGGTTTGATCGCAAAAGAGAACGTTGTATCTACATTCGGTGTCCTCTTTGGTGGATTCTCAGAAGTGGCTGAGAATGGTGATGAAGTATGGAGTCAGGTAGCAGTTCACTATACACAGTTAACAGCTTACAGCTTCATGGTATTCAACCTTCTGTGTGCGCCGTGTTTCGCTGCTATTGGTGCGATCAAACGTGAGATGAATAATAACAAGTGGTTCTGGGCAGCAATCGGATATATGTGTGGTTTTGCATACATCGTAGCTATGATGATCTACCAGTTCGGTTCCCTGTTCACAGGAAACGTTCATCCGGTAGGATTGATCTTCGCTATCATCGAGTTAGTATTCATCATTTACATGCTTGTTCGTAAGAACCCGTATGTTGATGAAGCAACAGGTATGGTAAAAAAAGCAGCATAATTTAAATTTTGTATTAGTATAATATATTCAGAGCCATCTCGATTAACCGAGCTTTTGCGAGGGCTACTTCTTGAACTTGCTTCAAGAAGATCTGCATGGCTCTGAATAGTTTCATATCATTTTTATTAAAATCTGTCTAAAAGGAGGAGTTCTAATGGCAACTGTAATTGTAGCAATCATCGTTTTTGGCCTGGTTGGTCTGATTACCGGAAAAGGTATTTATGATAAAAAACACCATAAGGGCGGTTGCGGTTGCGATTGCTCATCCTGCGGTGGCGGATGCCATTCACAGAAATAACATCTTGTTTTGAGATGACTTAAAAATTTACTTCGTTAAGCTTTAATAGGAACTCCTGCAATTTTGCCTCAGTCGCTAACAATCGATCCTTGAGGAAAAATTGCAGGAGTTCTTTTCATAATCCTATATAGTCCCCACACAATTACCCAAAACGAGAATATAAAAAAACTTGACTTGGAGTAAACTCCAGGTATTATACTTAGGATAAAGAAAGCATGAGAATGTGATTAAACAGATATAAAATGGGAACAATCCGGAAAGGAGACGTTTTATGACAATCAAAGAAGTATCCGAGCATTTTGGTATCAGTCAGGACACTCTTCGGTATTACGAGCGTGTCAAAATGATTCCGAAAGTGACAAGAACTTCCGGCGGCATCCGGGATTATCAGGAAGAGGATTTAAAATGGGTGGAACTGGCGCTCTGCATGAGAAGCGCAGGTTTACCGATTGAGGTGATGATCGAGTATCTGGATCTGTATCAGAAGGGCGATGAGACAATCTCGTCACGATTAGAGCTTCTGAGCAATCAGATGGAAGTATTGCAGGAGCAGAAGAAACTGCTGGAAGCTACCATGAACCGGCTGGCATATAAGATCAGCAAATATGAAGAGGCAATGAAAACCGGAAAACTGGTCTGGGACGAAGACTGTGTAAAACAATTTGTGAAAGAAAAATAAGCAGATTAAAAGCATAAAGGGAACATTTATAATATACATATATGACAAGGAGGCAGAAATTTATAAGCAGACCTTCTTTTTTTAACGCAAAAAAGGACAACTGGAAAAAAAGGGTTTTTTATATTATACTGTTGAAGAGATATTGTAAAGGAGCAGGTTTGAATGAAGCAATTAAATATATATGAAGAAATGGCAAAAAAGCGGAATGAAATGAGTAAAACTCAGAAAAAAATAGCAGATTATATTCTGGAACACCAGGTTGCAGTAAGTTTTTATACAGTAGGAAAACTGGCAAAAGAGGCAAATGTAAGTGAAGCCAGTGTTGTACGTTTTGCTAATTTCCTTGGTTATGACGGGTATTCATCTCTACAGAAACAAATGCAGGAAAAAACACAGGACCAGATGGATACGTCTCACAGACTGGCATTAT
>CAVEOS010000062.1:15220-17565 GCA_963617435.1 Lachnospiraceae bacterium | reverse complement strand
AGAAAACAAGAAATGACATGTGTGATGCTCTGGGTGTAAAATACACAACATTTACCGATTGGGTTAAAGGGAACTCATATCCACGTATTGATAAGATAGAGCTTATGGCGAACTATTTTGGTATCTCAAAAGCCGATCTGGTAGAAGAACATACAAGCATCCCGCAATCTCATAAAAAAGGTGTAACAATTAACATCTACGGTCGTGTTGCCGCTGGCATACCTATCGAAATGATCGAAGATATTGTTGATACGGAAGAAATTTCTGAGGATATGGCAAAAACTGGTGAATATTTTGGATTGATTATAAAAGGTAACTCTATGCTTCCTAACATATGCGATGGTGATATTGTTATCATCCGCTGTCAGGAAGACGCAGAAAACGGTGATACAGTCATTGCGACCGTCAATGGAAATGATGCCACCTGTAAGCGCCTACGCAAGTATAAAGATGGTATTGAACTGATTTCAAACAATCCATCTTATGATCCAATGTACTTCTCCAATCAAGATGTAGTAGAAAAACCTGTAAAAATTCTTGGCAAAGTTGTGGAACTTCGTAGAAAATTATAATTCCAACATTGCTAGTACTGGAACGGAAATAGAAAGGAATGGTGTTTATGAATACATCTTCATTTATAGAATATTTAATAGAACGCTTTAAAATTGAGCAAAAGAAACGTGACCGCTCTGGCATTTATGGATTTACTCAGCGCCTTATGGCCTATAACTCCAACAAAATTGAAGGAAGCACACTGACAGAAGAACAGACCGCTTCTCTTTTTGATACTGGTACACTTCCAAAATCTGATGACTACTATCGTGCCAAAGATGTTGAAGAAATGAACGGACATTTCCTGATGTTCAACAAAATGCTGGATACTATGGGTTCCAAACTTACACAGGATCTAATCAAACAATTCCACTATGAACTGAAAAGCGGTGTTTTTGAGGATCGTGCGAACGGATATGCCATTGGAGAGTACAAAAAACGTGCGAACATCGTTGGTATGCAAAAAACGGTACTTCCAAGTCAAGTACCGGAAGAAATGGATAAATTATTTACCTGGTATGAACGTCAGGCTATTTCTTTGGAAACACTGGCAGAATTCCATGCGCGTTACGAAAGTATTCACCCGTTCCAGGATGGAAACGGAAGAACCGGACGCATGATTCTCTTCCGTGAATGCTTATGTAATAATATTGCTCCGTTTATTATTCAGGATGCAAACCGCCCCGAATATCTGGATGCATTAAAAGCATATCACAATACCAGATCTGTCGCAGAACTCGAAGTTCTGTTCAAAAAGGAACAGGATTATTACTGGAATGAATGCCAATACTTTTTTGCAGAGTAAACACACTCCCCTGCTCCCTGTGGGCGGGGGAACCAATAAAAACTAAATAATATATTTACCCAGGCAACTGGGAGGGCGTTTCCCACCTGCTTCTAGTCTTGTGGAAGGGGTGGTTGATATGAGTACATATGAAGAATTTATGATTATACTGACAACTGCTGGTCTGATTGTAGCCATTCTGAATTATACGCATAAAAAATAGACGCCCTGACTTTGGTAGAGTTGACGTCTATTCTTTAGATACTTACTATTACTGAAGCAGATGGGGTACGACCATCGCCCCAGTTGTCTTGTTAAGTATATTATAGCAAATATGCTTTAAATGTCAATTTAAACTATCCGCTGATCAGAAAGGAGAATTATTATGGCTAAATATGCTTATCCTGCAATTTTTACACCAGAAGAAGACGGAACATATTCTATTGATTTTCCGGATTTAGAGGGATGCTATACTTGCGGAGATTCCATCGAAGATGGTCTTGAAATGGCAGAAGATGCGCTTGCGCTTGTCCTCTATGGATATGAAAAAGGCAGCCGTGAAATACTAGCTCCATCCGCACCATCTTCACTCAAACTTTCTGAAAATGAATTTGTAAACTATGTAGCTTGCGATACGATGACCTATCGCAAAATGTACAACAATAAAGCAGTAAAAAAAACTCTTACTATTCCAGAATGGTTAAACGAAGCCGCTTCCGCCATGGGATTAAATTTTTCTCAGGTACTTCAGGAAGCATTATTACAGAAAATGCAGATTAAATAAGAATAAAATGAAAAACCGGCTCCTGTTGACGCAGGAACCGGCAAGGAATAACATCCGAAAATGATACTCCAAATTCGCAAAAATATTGTATCATCTTCGGAACAGCTTCGCAAGCGGAACACCCGTTCTTCGCTGGCTGTTATTTTTATACCCATTTTTACATAAAAGGAGATGTTTTACATGGCAAAACGAAAAAAATATCCCAAAATTCCAAACGGATATGGC
>CAVEOS010000062.1:0-15210 GCA_963617435.1 Lachnospiraceae bacterium | reverse complement strand
CCGCTGGCTGTTATTTTTGTACCCATTTTTAGAAGAAAGGTGATGCATAATGGCTTATCCATTGAAAAACACTGCTACCGACAACCGAATCATCGCAATCTATGTACGCGTGTCAACCGGCTACCAGGTAGACAAAGACTCTCTCCCATTCCAGAAGAAGGAATTGAAAGCATATTGTAAGCATATCTTACATGTTGATCTGTCACAGGTGGAGATCTTCGAAGATGCAGGTCGCTCCGGAAAGAATACGAAGCGTCCCGCCTACGAGCGCATGATGGAAAAGGTACGTGCCGGACTGGTCTCTCATGTTCTGGTATACAAGATCGACCGTATTTCCAGAAATCTGGTGGACTTCTCTCTTATGTACGATGATTTCAAATACAACCGTGTAACGTTTATATCCTTAAATGAGCAATTTGACACATCCTCTGCCATCGGTGAAGCAGTCCTTAAGATTATTCTGGTATTTGCAGAATTAGAACGTAAATTAACCAGTGAGCGTGTCAAAGACATTATGATCGGTCGTGCTACAGAAGGGAAATGGAACGGTGCCAGAGTTCCCTATGGTTGGGACTGGGATTCCGATGCAGAGCAACCAGTGCATTCCAAAGTAGAAGCTCCCTATGCCCGTGCCATGTATGAAATGTATCTGGAAGTGCGATCAACCGGCAAAATCCGGGATTACAACAATTCGCACAACATTCCAACCAAGCGCGGCGGTGAATGGACTTCCAAGACGGTCAGCGACTTTCTACGGAATCCCATGAACAAAGGGGATTACCGGTACAATTACCGTGAAAGTGCCCGCGGACGTAAGAAACCGGAAGATGAAGTGATCTATCAGGAAGGTGTCTTTGAGCCGCTGGTTGATCCGGAAGTGTGGGAACGTGTCAACCGGATCATGGATGATAATGCCAGCAAAAGAAACACCGGTGGCCTGCATCCGATCATGAAGAACTGTAACGTGTTCGCCGGACTGATTCAGTGTGCAGAATGTGGCTCCGGATTTCAGGTTGTGAAAAAGGATCGCCGCCGGAAGAACGGTTTTGCTCCGTCTATGTACGGTTGCACTTCCAGGTACCGAAAAATACATTGTCCTGCCCCGAATGTCAGTGAAGTGCAGCTTGGACCGTTCGTACTCAATTACATATCCGCAATGGTTCGTGTGACCGCTGAACGGCGAAAAATCCATACACCTGTTGCATTGGAATCTATCCTGCTATCGGATCCGATTTTTGCCAATATTGCAGGTATTGAGTCCAAAGGTTTAAATGATACTTTTACCCTGCTCACAGGGATCTCCGTTTCCGGAAGTACTCTGTGGCGCGCTGATCTAATCAACCAGTCCGATACTTCTGCCAGTCAGGAAGATATTGCAGCGTTGAAAAAGCAGATTCAGAAATATAATCGTGCCAAAGAGCGTCTGGAAGATGCCTACTATTTTTCGGACGATGCTATGAGTGAAAAAGAATACTTGGAAAAGAAAAATAAATTTGATGCTGCCAGAGTCGCAGCTGAAAATAAACTGAAAGAATTAACGGAAGTTCAGATTTCTTCCCATGTGGACGATACTGGGTTTATGAAATCTGCATCTTCTTTCCTCCTGGCGCATCAGATCCATGCCGGAGCGCATATAGAGTATCGGGAATTTGCCGCCACGATCGAAGAAGAAACGTTAAAAGAATTTCTGAACCTTGTACTGGATCACATTTCTGTTAAAGACAGGCGCGTGGTGGAAATCGTCTTTTCCAACGGTCTCTCCCACCGCTTCATTTACCGGGAATAAAATTGAAAAAGCCCAGCTTCAGGCATCATCCTGTTACTGGGCTTTCTTAAAAATCCTTTATTTATGCGGGTTTGGAACATCTCTCATTTCAAGTTCATCTGGCAACCAAAAGTATTGACACAGAATGTCATCTTTCTGCCTGCCTCTTTCTCCATCTGTGCCAGCAGCGTACGGGCCTTTGCGATGAAATAATACTGGCGCAGCGGCTCCTCTGCCGGCGGATCCAGTGTCAAATCGATCTGATTAATAAAATGTTCTATTTGCATATATTTTTCCTTATCTATTCATATTTTTCACGAAAGAACAAATGTTCCATAATCATGAACTGAATAAGTATAACACACCTTGCTTTCTTTTTTCAATAGTAATACACATGTACCATCCGATGCATGGCGGTCAGCACATTCTGCAGACGTTTGATCAGGTTCTGACGGACAGAAATCTCAAAAGGCAGTTCCTTGGTAGTATAGTCTTTATTGATTGCCTTTCCGATAAACAGATTTACCGTCGTGCAATTTTCCATCAGATAGCAAGCCAGACGAGTGGCACCGTTATCCCGGCTCAGTTCATCAAAAAATTCTTCGGATACATCATCCTGCTGATAGCACTCCAGCAGTTCGATGGCTTTATTTAAGGTAAGAACACCTTCCGTTACCAGATCGATGCCCTCGATTTTTGCCGTCGGAGGAATTTCCGGATCCAGCACACCCACGGATGTGATCAGGCGCCGTCCAAGCTCTCTTGCCACGATCTGGCTTGTGATACCACCGGAGACAATCTTGATGCCTTCCTGTTTCATAAAATCCTGTACCATGCGGTTGTCATCTTTTTTCTCCAGAGGCGGTCCCGTCAGAATATTTACAATCTCTTCTTCCATGATCCGGGCCACTGCAATGGTGGTATCATCGCTGCACATTCCACCGTACAGATCCGCACAGGCACGGTTCATCATATCTGCCAGCTGCGCGGCTGTCCTTGTTTTTTCCGCACAGGACTCACAGCAGTTTGCCAGAGCATTCCAGTCCCAGCGGTAATTCATGATATCACCGGTTCCGCAGTACAGACATCCGTCACTCATAATAGCCAATGCATCCCCCGGCACGGTCTGAAAGCGGCATTCCCGGATCTTTTTTCCCTCAATTTTTCGATAGGAAAACGGCAGTGCCTTAATCTTGCCTTTCCGGATCAGAATGCATTCCGGATTATCATACTCTGCCACGTAAATCTCACCATTGTGGTACACCTGAATGATGCTGAAGGTGGAATAAGCCACGCCATTAACGGAAGAAAGTGGAAGCGTTTTTGCAATCGTTGCGACTACCTCGTCAATGCTCATATCATTGTACATCATGGTTGCAATGATCTTTGAGGTCAGTGTGGCCAGAATATTTGCCCGGATTCCGCTTCCCATGCCGTCTGCCAGGATCAGGATTCTGGAATCTTCTTTATCGACAATCTCCACTTTGTCGCCACAAAGCTCTTCTCCGTAATGGTTCAGGCTTTTATATGCCATATCAATTGCGAACTGTTTCATATTTCCACGCCCCCTTTAGCTTTCCAGCAGCGTATCACGCAGCTTGGTCAGAATGGCTTTAGTCTCCGCCGTGGTTTCCCCCAGCAGACCAGCGATCTCCTGCGCGGTAGTCATCTGTTTTTCGATAACGGACTGCGCCATTTTTACCGTATTGAGCTTCTGCTCCAGCAGTTCTTCTGCCCATTTTTCCTCCGCTGACACGTCCTCGATAATAGCCAGTACGCGGTCAGACGCCGGAATGTATACAATGGTTTCCAGAATGGTCATATTGTAAGTATCCCACTTGCGTTTCTCACGCAGTTTATTTTCATGGGTACGATAGACTTCCTCAAAATCCGCCGTGTCGATCAGTTCATATAAATACATTTTCAATGCTTCCTGACGGGTGGTATGGAACACTTCCTCCGCCCGGCGGTTAAACTCTTTGATCCGCATTTCTTTATCAAAAATAAAGATCAGGTTCGGTGTGGTCTCCATAACGACATTTGCCTGGGAACGGGCATTTTCATAAGAACGGATCAGACACATAGCCGCCTCTGCTTTTCCCTGATAGATTGCAATGGCTTTTTCCCGACAGGTCATGTAACCACAGGCGCCACAGTTAAACTCAGTATTGCTGTTGCTCTTTCCGATAGTCTTTAAAATCTCCTGTATCTCTGCTTCCGTTGGCATTTTATCTACCACCTGCCGCGGCACATAGGTACGCTCCAGTTCTTCTCTCGGCAGATTGATATAAGCTGGGGGTGCCGCCAGCAGCGCATTATTTTCGATACTCATCGTTGCTTTAAAGCGGAATCCACGACGTTTGTCCACACCCGGTCCATTCACGCAGCCGCCGGCGCAAAGATTCAGCTCTACAAAACAGTGATCAATATAGCCACGCTTCATACTATGTAAAAATTCCCTGCAGCTCTTGATACTGCTCACCATCAGTTTCTTGTAAGTCCCCGGCGCACCACAGACATCCACCGCACGGATGATGCCGTTTGTAACCGGATAAAGCTGATTGACCATCGGATCCTGATTTGCAAATGGTCGGGATTCGCAGTGTATCAGATCAATGCCTTCCTCCTCCAGCCATTTCTGCAGTTCATTAAACTCGATAACCGCATCCACGCATCCACGGGTTCTTGCATCTGCTTCTGCTTCCATTTTTTTCGCCACACACGGTCCGATAAAGACTACTTTCGTGTGCTGCCCCATCAGGTCTTTGATCCAGCGTCCGTGGGCGATCATCGGTGAGACAACCGGCGCCAGATACGGGATCAGCATCGGATAATGTTTTTCCACCAGATACACGATAGCCGGACAGCTGGTGACAATAATATTATCCATCTCTCCCTCATTCATCAGACGCACATACTCCCGGGTGATAATGGCAGCCCCCTCTGCCGTCTCACGCACCTGGGAAAAACCGAGCTGCAGCAAGGCTGCTACAATCTGACCGGAATCTTCATAATCCAGCAGTCCACGATAGGAGGGATCCAGTGAAACCACCACATGCTCCCCACGTTTCAGCATATTTTTTACATAATCCAGATCACTGTCAAAGGTTTTTGCCTCCTGCGGGCAGATTTCCATACAATGTCCACAGTAGATGCACATATCCGTAACGATCTGTGCCTGTCCCTGTTTGATGCGGATGGCCTTGACATCGCAGTTTCTCAAGCATTTATAACAATGCGCACAATTCGCATCCTGAAAGTTAATTACATTCATATTTCTTTTCTCCTCCAATACCAGTACGATACCCTTTTCGAACTTGCCTATATGATACATTTTATCACAAAAGGAGCCGTTATAAAACAACGACTCCTTTCAGAATGTATAAGTATATCATTTCTTCTTCACAAAACACTTCGGTCAACTGTGTAAAATGAAGACTGCCTCTTGAATTTACTTCAAAAAGATGTCTCATATACACGATATGAAGTATAAAATTACTTATTCACTGTACGTTTTACATAAGTAGTATGCAGTAATTCATGTGCTTTATGACTGCTCGGCTCACCAAGGTAGGTTTCATATAATTCAATGATCGCCGGATTCTCATGTGATTTACGGATCTTATTATTTTTATCCAGATTGTAAAGCACTTCCGCACGTTTCGCACGGATATCTACGGTATTGTGTACATAGCCCGGCTGCTGCGGCTGTCCACCACCGTTGACACAACCGCCAGGACATCCCATGATCTCGATGAAATGGTACTCTGCCTCGCCTGATTTTACTTTATTCAACAACTCTTTCGCATTTTTCAGGCCGGAAGCAACTGCAACTTTAACATCCATACCAGCTACATTATAAGTGGCTTCTTTGATACCCTCCATACCACGCACATCCGTGAAATCAAGTTTTGCAAGTTCTTCTCCCGTCAGTTTCTCTACTGCAGTACGAAGTGCTGCTTCCATAACACCACCGGTTGCGCCGAAGATGACTGCTGCACCGGTTCCAAGGCCAAGCGGCATATCAAATTCTTCGTCCGGAAGATCCATGAAACGGATACTTGCACGCTGGATCATACGAGCCAGTTCTCTTGTTGTAATCGCGATATCTACATCCGGAACTCCTGCTCCGTTCTCATCGTCTCTGCCAATCTCAAATTTCTTTGCAGTACATGGCATTACGCTGACAACCACCATTTTTTCTTTCGGGATTCCCATTTTCTCTGCGTAATAGGATTTTGCAATTGCGCCAAACATCTGCTGCGGAGATTTACAGGAAGACAGGTTCTCTGTCATTTCCGGGAAATAATGCTCACAGTATTTGATCCATCCCGGAGAACAGGAAGTGATCATCGGTAATACTCCGCCATTCTGTACACGATCCAGGAACTCATTGGCCTCTTCCATAATGGTAAGGTCTGCGGAGAATGTGGTATCGAATACTTTATCAAATCCAAGTCTGCGCAGTGCTGCTGCCAGTTTGCCCTGTACGTCTGTACCGATCGGCATACCAAAAGCTTCCCCAAGTCCTGCACGAACGGCCGGTGCACACTGAACAACCACGTATTTTTCTGGATCAGCGATGGCTGCAAATACTTCTTCGGTATTGTCTTTCTCATAAATTGCACCGGTCGGACATACTGCGATACACTGTCCACAGGATACGCAGCTTGTCTCTGCCAGATCCATGTCAAAGGCAGATCCGATGTAGGTCTTAAATCCACGCTCATTGGCTCCGATCACTCCGATACCCTGTACTTTTTCACAGACAGCACTGCAGCGTCTGCACAGGATACATTTGTTGTTATCTCTTACCATATGAGCGGCACTGGTATCTAATTCATAGACGTTGCGCTCACCATCATAGTAAGCCTCATCATCTACTTTGTACTCACGGCATAAAGTCTGTAATTCACAGTTTCCACTGCAGACGCAGGACAGACATTTGCGGTCGTGGTTTGATAATAAAAGCTGTAAGGTTTTTCTTCTGGACTCGATAACCTTCGGTGTGTTGGTCCATACTTCCATACCTTCATTAATCGGATATACACAGGCTGTCACCAGACTGCGGGCTCCTTTTACTTCAACAACGCACATACGACAGGCGCCGATCTCGTTGATCTCCTTGAGGTAACATAACGTCGGGATTTCAATCTGTGCAAGGCGTGCTGCCTCCAGAATCGTGGAACCCTGCGGTGCGGATACCTCTCTTCCGTTTATTTTAATTGTAATATTTTCCATGATTGATTCCTCCGTTACTCTTTATAAATAGCGCCAAAACGACACTTATCGATACAGGTTCCACATTTCACACATTTGCTTGTGTCGATGCTGTGTGCAACTTTTACCTGACCTTCGATGGCATCTGCCGGGCAGTTACGTGCACATAATGTACAACCTTTACATTTCACAGGATCAATCTTATATGTAATGAGTTTCTTACATACGCCAGCCGGACATCTCTTATTTACCACATGCTCGATATACTCGTCACGGAAATAACGAAGTGTGGAGAGAACCGGATTCGAGGCAGTCTGTCCCAGACCACACAGTGCGTTTTCTTTGATGTAATAGCACAGTTCTTCCATCTTGTCGATGTCTTCTAAAGTTCCGCGTCCGTCTGTGATCTTCTCTAATAATTCTAACAAACGTTTGGTTCCGACACGACATGGCGTACATTTACCACAGGACTCATCTACAGTAAACTGCAGGAAGAATTTTGCGATATCAACCATACAGGTATCTTCGTCCATAACGATCAGTCCGCCGGATCCCATCATGGAACCGATGCTAATCAGGTTGTCGTAGTCGATCGGAATATCAAAATGCTCTGCCGGGATACATCCACCGGATGGTCCACCAGTCTGAGCTGCTTTAAATTTCTTGCCATTTGGAATGCCACCGCCGATATCCTCGATAACGGTACGCAGTGTGGTTCCCATCGGGATTTCAACCAGTCCGGTATTGTTAATCTTTCCGCCAAGTGCAAATACTTTTGTTCCTTTGGATTTCTCAGTACCCATGGAAGCAAACCATTCCGGTCCATGCAGGATGATCTGCGGGATATTTGCCCATGTCTCAACGTTATTTAAAATGGTCGGTTTCTGAAACAGACCTTTCACTGCCGGGAATGGGGGTCTCGGACGCGGCTCACCACGGTTTCCTTCGATAGATGTCATCAGCGCGGTCTCCTCACCACAGACGAAGGCGCCGGCGCCAAGACGAAGCTCGATATCAAAGTTAAATCCGGTATCAAAAATATTTTTGCCAAGCAGTCCGTATTCTCTTGCCTGGTTGATCGCGATCTGCAGACGTTCTACCGCGATCGGGTACTCTGCACGTACATAAATATAACCCTGATCTGCACCGATGGCGTAACCTGCAATGGCCATTGCCTCGAGTACAACGTGTGGATCACCTTCCAGAACGGAACGGTCCATAAATGCACCCGGATCACCCTCATCGGCGTTACAACAGACGTATTTCTGCACGTTTCCACGGTTTCCTGACGCAAATCTCCATTTCAGTCCGGTCGGGAATCCCGCACCACCACGGCCTCTTAAGCCACTGTCTAAAATCGTCTGGATTACTTCATCCGGAGTCATCTCGGTCAGTACTTTTCCAAGTGCTTCATAACCGCCGGTTCCAATATACTCATCAATGCTTTCCGGATTGATGACACCACAGTTTCTCAGTGCGATTCTGTGCTGTTTTTTATAAAAAGTTGTCTCATTTAAGGATTTGATTCCTTCCGGAGTCTGAGCCTCATGATATACAAGACGCTCCACGATACGGCCTTTTAACAGATGCTCAGAAACGATCTCCTCTACATCTTCCGGACGTACTCTGGAATAAAATACAGCTTCCGGATAAACGATCATAACCGGGCCTTCTGCACACAGACCGTGGCATCCGGTTTTGACAACTGCTACTTCATTTTGTAATTTATTTTTCTTTAATTCATCTTTTAAAGTCTGAATAATCTGCTCGCTTCCGGAAGAAGTACATCCGGTTCCTCCACAGACTAATACATGTGAACGATACATTCAGTTACACCCCCATTACATATTCTCATCCATGTGAAGTAAATATTTGTCAACCACCTGACCTCTGATCAAATGCTGCTCCAGAATTTCTTTTGCTTTTTCTTCATTTACTTTCACATAAGTTACTTTTTCTTTGCCCGGCTCATAGATTTCTACGATCGGCTCATACTGACATAAACCGATACAACCGGTCTGGGTGACAATCACATGCTCCAGCTTTCTGTCTTCTACTTCTTTTACAAGTGTATTTAAAACCGGACGCGCACCGCTGGCAATACCGCAGGTTGCCATGCCGACAACCACACGGGTGTCTTTTGCATGTTCTGAACGCATTCCGATCTGTCCCTGCATTTTTTCACGAATTGCTTTCAATTCTTCTAATGATTTCATATGATCCCTCCTTCGAATTACCCTGAGTAATTCTGCATTCGATTAATATCCGCTTCATTTTCTTCCAGATAGTCTCTGAGAAAGGATGATACCTCTGGCGTAGAAAACGGCACATTGCCAAGTATTTCCCGCATTTCTTTTGTATCCAGATGAAACTCTGCCTCATTTACCTGATACTGGTAATAAAAATCAATGTCCGGGTGCATCACGATCAGTGAATAAACCGTCTCATTGAGATTTCCAAGAGGCATGCAGTCGATACTGTCTGTACAAAAGACCGCTGTAATCTCCGTACCTTTTCCCGGTACAGAGGAAATGGAAAATCTTCCGCCGGTACACTCCGCTTCCTGTTTGAAAAACGGAATGCCAAGTCCTACTTTCCGTGTTGTCCTTGTAGTATAAAAAGGATCCGTCACCCGCTTTAATGTCTCTGCATCCATTCCTTTTCCGTTGTCCGTGATCTGAACCGTCAGCTGATTTTGCTGCGTGTTCACACAGATTACAATTTTAATTTCTGTCGCTTTCGCTGATACGGAATTTTCTGAGATATCCAGAATGTTTAATGATATTTCCGGTAACATTACATATATTTCGCCAGAATGCCATCTAATTCATCCGGAGTCAGACGACCATATACATCATCATTAATCATCATAACCGGTGCAAGACCACAGGCACCGATACAACGACAAGCATCCAGAGAAAACTTACCGTCTGCGGTACACTCACCACCGGCGATTCCAAGGATCTCCATGAGCTTGTTGTAAATATCACCTGAGCCTTTTACATAACAGGCAGTTCCGAGGCATACTGAAATTTTGTACTGTCCCTTCGGATATAAATTGAACTGAGAGTAAAATGTTGCTACTCCATAGATTTTTTCCATCGGCACATCCAGTTCATCTGAGATCATTTTCTGAACCTCATATGGAAGATAGCCGTAGATGTCCTGCGCCTTCTGCATGATCGGCATCAGACAGCCCTGATCATCGCGCAGTTCGTCGATGACTGCTCGCAGCATCGCTTCCTGTTCCTGTGTTCCGTTAAACGGAACGGATTTTGTTTTTTCCAAAATTATCCCTCCTAATATCCAATGTATTTTTTGCAATACATCTGTTATTTATAGTACCATCTCATTTCACAATAATCAACAAATTTTTTGTGTTAGTTTTGTATAATTTAATCACTTTTTGTTTCAAAATTGTTCAAACTGCAATACATTTGCAACTATGTTATAAAAATAACGATCTATTTTTGTTGAAATATCACAAATCACATGCTATACTGAAACCAAAAAATTGTGCATTTAAAAAAATACAATAATGAATTTTTGGAGGCTGTCATGACAATCGCGCAAATCATTTCGCTGCTGGACGCCACTCCCCTTTCTGCCAATGCGGAGCTGAATCACACCATTGAAACAGTCTGTGGTTCGGACATGATGAGTGATGTTCTGGCCTTTATTAAAAAAGATGCCCTGCTGCTGACCGGTCTGAATAATCTGCAGGTGATCCGCACCGCGGAAATGCTGGATATTGTCTGTCTGGTGTTTGTCCGAGGAAAACAACCCCAAAAAGAAATGATCTCCAAAGCAGAAGAACTTGGCATTACTGTTTTAAGCACAGAATACACCATGTTTGATGCCTGTGGGATTCTTTATCATGCCGGATTACGAGGAGGAAGTCGAAACGATGCCTAGTATACATTATCAGTACCCTGTGGATGGAGAAGATTTTACCCGGGCCGGAGAAGCCAGCAGCTCCCTGAAGCAGACGTTAAAATTAATGAATCTGGATGCGGATATCATCCGCCGCTGCGCCATCGCCATGTACGAGGGCGAGATCAATATGGTCATCCATGCAAACGGCGGTGTGATCGATGTAGATATTTATCCTGACCGGATCACCATGGTTTTAAAAGATCACGGTCCCGGCATCCCGGATGTGGAACTTGCCATGCAGGAAGGATATTCCACTGCCAGCGACGAAGTTTTAAATTTAGGTTTTGGCGCGGGAATGGGCCTTCCGAATATGAAACGTTCTGCTGATGAGATGGATATTGACACAACGATCGGCGTCGGAACCACCGTGACCATGACCATTTATTTTCAATTAAAGTAACTCTATATTATAGAAACAAAGGAATGTCAGATCATGAATAAATTTTTTCATTCTGTATACCTGGACAGTGACAAATGCACCGGCTGCATCACCTGTCTGAAGCGGTGCCCCACCCAGGCCATCCGCGTCAGAGACGGAAAAGCGCATATTATCAATGAATTCTGCATTGACTGCGGTGAATGCATCCGCCACTGTCCGCACCATGCAAAGCATACCAGACGGGATCCCATTCAGATCCTCGAGGAATACAAATACACAGTTGCCCTTCCGGCCCCATCCCTGTACAGTCAGTTCAACAATATCCAGGATACAAATCTGATCCTGAACGCGCTGATCTTATGTGGATTTGACGATGTGTTTGAAGTCAGTGCCGGGGCGGAAATCGTATCTGAATTATCACAAAATTATATCAACGAACATCCGGAGCTGTATCCACTGATCAGTACCGCCTGCCCCACCGTGGAGCGCCTGATCCGCGTTCGTTTTCCGGGACTGATCCCGCATCTTTTGCCGATCCTGCCGCCAATGGAAGCAGCTGCCATCGTTGCAAGAAAGCGAGCTGCCGAGAAAACCGGGCTTGCACCTTCTGATATCGGCATTGTTTTTATCTCTCCATGCCCGTCAAAGATCACCTTCATTCATGATCCCCTCGGCATGAAGAAGAGCAACGTGGATGCGGTACTTGCCATTCAGGATGTTTATCCACTGTTGCTCTCCCATATGGAGGAAGCACAGCAATGCACCACCACCTATACCCTTTCCGGCCGTATCGGAAAAGGCTGGGCCATCAGCGGCGGCGAGGCATATGGTATTATCTCTGACCACTACCTGGCTGCCGATGGCATTGAAAATGTCATCCGGGTACTGGAAGATCTCGAAGACGAAAAATTTCTGCCGGGACTTCAGTTTGTAGAATTGAATGCGTGCAGTGCCGGCTGCGTAGGCGGTGTACTTACCGTAGAAAATCCATATATCGCCAAAGCGAAAGTAAAACAATTTTCCAAATATGAACCGGTGCTTCGCATGCACTGCGCAGATCTGCCAAAGGAATCACCGGAAACGTTTCACTGGAATGAATCGGTAACCTACGAACCGGTTTATACCCTGGGTGCAAATATTTTTGAAAGTATGGAAAAAATTCTGGAGAGCCAGGAGATTCTGAAGGAACTCCCGGGACTGGACTGCGGCTCCTGCGGTTCCCCGACCTGCAAAGCTCTGGCAGAAGATATTGTAAAAGGTGTGCCATCTGCGAAACGTGAAGACTGCATTTATCTGATGCGGGAACAGTGGAAACGACACACTGAAAAAGAGGAGGATGAAACATGACTGTAAACGATCTTGTAAACACAGGTAACTTTGAACTGATCCATCTTGGCAATCCGGATGCTGTGATCACAGAACCTTACTGCTGCGATTTACTCAGTATTGCCATGGGAAACGCACCTGCCTCCAGTGCATGGTGCACGGTCATGAGCAATATGAATACGCTGGCCGTAGCTTCCCTGACTGAATGTGCCTGCGTTATCCTGTGCCACAATGTCTCTGTTGATGATAATATGAAATTAAAAGCAGTCAGTGAAAATATCAACGTGCTGCGCACTTCGGATTCTGTTTTTGACACTGCTCTGGAGGTTTATAAAAAACTGCATGAAAACGTTGACTTATGATCTGCATATCCACTCCTGTCTGTCTCCCTGCGGAGATAACGACATGACACCTGCCAATATCGCCGGAATGGCAAAAGTGATCGGTTTGGATCTGATCGCACTGACGGATCATAATTCCTGTAAAAACTGCCCCGCCATTTCTCGGGCAGCTTCTGCATATGGTGTTTTATTTCTGCCTGGAATGGAACTGACCACCTCTGAGGAAGTTCATGTTTTGTGTTATTTTCCGTCATTGGATGCAGCCATGGATTTTGACAGCTATGTATCCACGCATCTGCCGGATATTCCAAACAGACCTGCTCTTTTTGGTGATCAGCTGATCCGTGATGAAGAGGATCAGATTCTTGAAATGGAAGAACGCCTGCTGATCTCTGCCACGGATATTTCTTTCAATGCAGTGTTCGATCTGGTCAGCCGGCATGACGGCATTATGGTTCCGGCCCATATCAACAAGCCAAGTACCAGTCTGCTTGGAAACCTTGGTTTTATCCCGGAAAGCAGCCGTTTTTTCTGTGCAGAAGTTAAAAATGAGGCAGATTGGCCATTATTGCAGCAGCAATATCCTTATCTCACAGGCTGCAATCATCTGTGCGGCTCTGACGCGCATGATCTGAATACGATCCATGAACCGATTTATACACTTGCAACGGAAGGAACTTCTTTGCCGGATATTCTGGCGGCGATACAAAAAAAGCTGTAACTTAAGATACAAATGTCAATTTCTTAACATGTATCTTTCGTCACAGCTTTTATTTCACTGGAAAAATAATAGATTCTCTGTTTTAATTGATAAATTTTATCAAAACATCTGAATATACTTTTCTATATTTATCACTCAGTCATCTTTTTACTCAATAATAACTTTCTTGCCGTATTTTTCGCCCAAATTTTCCACAGATCCATCTGCATTCTGAATATCGATCTGATTTAACTGGCTGCGCAGATTTCTACGGAAAGAAGCCACATACTCCTCCCGTAATACAGCCTGCTCTTTTTTCTCTGCCTCTGTCAGGCCTTCTGCTTTTGCTTTATGATATAATTCATTAATTCTTATTACTTTTTCATCTGTCATAGACATAGTTATGTTTCTCCTTTACTATCATAATATTTTTTCATTAATAAACTGATAAGATTTCTGTTCACAATAATCTTTCCTGCTTCATAGAAGCTGTATCTTATCTCCTAGTTTTCCTGCAAATAGGAATGAATATCAAAGTTTTCATCATTCTGCGCTCTGAATAAGGTACCTCTGAAATCGCCGCTGATAATCTGGTGAATGATTCCCACATCTTTTCCGTTGGCGATGATCATATCGGTACCGGATGCCGTTGCAATTCGTGCTGCAGTCAGCTTTGTCGCCATTCCACCGGTTCCTACATCACTTCCGGTAGACTGTTTTGCCATGGAATCATAATGCTCATTCATCTTTTCTACGCACTCAACTAAAGTTGCCTCCGGATTTTTGCGCGGATCATCGGTATACAATCCATCAATATCAGACAACAGAATCAGCAGATCTGCGCCAACTAAAGATGATACAATGGCAGAAAGTGTATCATTATCGCCAAAATGCATCTCGTAAGTAGATACCGTATCGTTTTCATTTACAACCGGAATAATACCAAGACGGAACATTTCTTCAAAGGTATTGTGCGCATTCTGGCGGGACTCATCCTCCAGAATCGTATCCTTTGTCATCAGGATCTGTCCTGCAGTCTGATTGTATTCTGCAAACATTCTCTGGTAAGTCATCATCAGCCGGGCCTGTCCCACTGCCGCACATGCCTGTTTCGTGGAAATATCCTGCGGACGGCTCTGCAGACCGATGGCCTGACGTCCAACTGCGATCGCTCCGGAACTTACCAGACACACATCCATGCCCTGATTTCTCAGATCACAGAGTTCCCGCACCAGTTTTTCTATTTTCATCAGATTCATACTTCCGGTCTGCGGATGCTGCAGAGAAGATGAACCGATTTTGACAACTACTCTCTTTTTATATTTGAAATAATCGTTTACGTTCATTTGTACACTCCTTTTATGTATCACTGCAGATCCTGTTTCATTCTGCATTCAGATACCTTTCTGTCCTGTCTTTGACACTCTTGTGTTCTATGATACATCGGTAAAGCGACTTCTGTCAACAAAAATACTGCCCTGACAGCGGCGAAGAATAAATGCATGATTACTTTTCTCAGATGCTGCAACATTTTTTTATCTTT
>CAVEOS010000061.1:0-17641 GCA_963617435.1 Lachnospiraceae bacterium | reverse complement strand
ACACATCAATACGATCTTTGCACGAATACAAAGAGAAGATATTTTCAAAAACTTTCCAATGAGTGCGGCACGCAGTGCCGTGTGGTGAAAAAATTTTTAGGATATTTGTGGACGTAAATGAACGCCAGGCAGGCAATCTTTCCTCGGCGAGCGATTGTTAGCCGCAGAGGTAAGATTGCTGACTGGCGTTTTCACAACCTAAAACCTAAAAATTTTTTCATCCACACAAGCCAGATTTACTTGTCGCAGAAGCAAATATACTCCTTCTCATAGTTTCCCCACCACGTTGTGCGTCCTCTTCCGCCTACTTTCCCACTCGGCAGAAAATAAATCGTAGAGAATAAAATCTCTTCCGCATTCAATTTTACAATAATCTTCAAAAGTTTATCATCAAGCGGGAAAATAATATCCTCGTCCAAGTCTTCCGGCATCATCAGATTTAAATATGTCTTCTCCGCATCCGTAAGTACCTCATCTACCATTTCGCGGGAATCAATATCCAGTCTGTAATAATAGAAATCCGCAAAGGCCTTATTATTTCCATATTCTTTTTTCAGATTTTTAAAATGTGCCAGTGCACGTTTTTCATCCATCATCAGTTTGACATCTTTATAATCCCGGAAACCATCCGTAATTTTATCAAAATAAATTGCTCCCTGTTCCTGTAATTCTGCAGTCGTCATCACAATTCCTCCTACCATTTTTCATATTACGATGAAAGCAAAAAGAGATGAAATTGCTTCCACCTCTTTATTCTACAATATTTTATTCATTTTATATACTACTTTTTACGACCAAACTCAGGAAATATTATTCATTTACATTCAGAATATACTGCTCAATGGCATGTGCCACACCACATTCCTCATTCGTAAGGGTAACAACATCTGCGATTGCCTTGATTTCCTTCGATGCATTTCCCATAGCAACGCCAAGTCCTGCTGCCATCAGCATCTCCGCATCGTTTCCGCTGTCTCCCACTGCCATTGTTTCTTCTATAGAAATGCCAAGTTCTTTTGCAAGGAAACGAAGTCCCAACCCTTTATTGACATTTGCGGCTGTGAACTCAATATTATGGAAACCGCCATCTACCACGCAGATATCCGGGCAAGCCGTCAACATCTCCCAGATCTCGTCACGATGTAAAAAAGTGCCGTCTGCTGCGGGGATAAAATTCAGTGTCACTTTCTGGATTTTTGCCTTTCCACTTTTTACATAGGAAAGCAGATCCGGCAATTCATGACGTCCTTCCAGAAAATGATCCACAATGTGCTCCGGAAGTCCCAGTCTCCACACATAATCGTACACCGAAACCGGGGTATAGTTATGTCCGTCAATAAACACTGTCATATAAACTTCTCTCTGAAGGATAAATTCAAAAACAGAAAGCAGCTTTTCTGCCGGCAGGCAATGCTCATCCAGGCAGGTTCTGTCTGCGGTACGATAAACAGCAGCACCATTTGTTGTGATCAGATATGGCATGACCACTTCTTTTAACTGGTCGTGCGGTACACCGTCATAGTCTCTGCCGGAAGCAACCACCACGGTCACACCTGCTTCCTGTGCCTTTTGAATGGCACGGATATTTTGCTCTGGAATATGTCCCGCATTATCAAACAGCGTTCCGTCTACGTCCAGTGCCAGAAGTTTGATTTTGTTATTTAATTTCATATACATATGCTCCGTATGGTTTTAATTCGATGGCATCCGCATACTGCTGCGGTGCATCGTCATAATTGGAGATGAGCAATGTTCCCTGTGTGGCTTCCACAAACTCTCCCACCGGATAATCGATGGTTTCTTTTGTAAAGTTACAGATCACCAGTAATGTCTCATCTTCATTTTTTCGGAGATAAGTATATACCTTTTCATTGTCTGCGTCCAGAAGTTTGTATACGCCGTCTGTGATCACCGGCACTTCATGACGCAGCTGCACTAACTTCTTATAATAGAAGAAAACCGATTCCGGATCTTTGGCTACTGCCTCTGCATTAATGGTTTTGTAGTTGTCATTTACGGCAATCCACGGCTCGCCATCGGTAAATCCGGCATTTTTTTCGGTGCTCCACTGCATTGGAGTTCTTGAATTGTCTCTGGATTTTAAACGTAAGAGTTCCAGTGTATCTTTTGCGGAAAACCCTTTTCGTCCGGTGAAATCTTTGAAAATATCCAGTGCTTCCACATCTCGGTAATCTTCGATCTTATCGAAAAATGCGTTTGTTATGCCGATTTCTTCGCCTTCATAAATATAAGGTGTTCCCTGCAGCATGTGAAGTGCAGTTCCAAGCATTTTTGCGGAGATTACACGATACTCCGGCGACTCATCGCCAAAACGCGTCACTGCTCTTGCCTGATCGTGGTTACTCCAGTAGAGACTGTTCCAGCCACCGCAGGCACGCATTTTTTCATCCCACTCTGTGAAAACTTTTTTGAGATCCGTCAGTTTTACGCGGTTTTTCGCATATTTTCCATTTTCATCGTAGTCCAGATGCATATGATCAAAATGGAATACCATGTTCAGCTCGCCTCTGTCCGCGCCGGTGTAATCCATGGCCTGATCGGCGCTGGTGTGAGGTGCTTCGCCAACTGTCATAATGTCATATTTTGACAGTACTTCACGGTTCATCTCCTGCAGATATTCATGTACATGAGGTCCGGTCGCACAGCCTGCGTAATAGCTGCCGTATGCTTTATTCTGGATCACCGGTCCGTCCGGGTAAGCAGGATCTTTGGAAATCAGTGTAATGACATCCATGCGGAATCCATCAATTCCTTTATCCAGCCAGAATCGTAAAATATCATATACTTCCTCACGTACCTTTGGATTTTCCCAGTTCAGATCCGGCTGCTCTTTTGCAAAAAGATGCAGATAATACTGACCTACTTCCGGTACATATTCCCAGGTAGAACCCCCGAAACTGGATCCCCAGTTGTTTGGCACTTCGTCTTTCCATATATAATAGTCGTGGTATGGATTGTCTTTGCTCTTTTTTGCCTCAAGGAACCATTTGTGCTGATCGGAAGTGTGATTTACAACCAGATCAAGAATGATCTTGAGCCCCATTGCATGCGCTTCTGCCAGCAGTGCATCAAAATCTTTCATGGTTCCAAAAGTCGGCTCAATCATTCTGTAATCAGAAATATCGTAGCCATTGTCCACCTGCGGAGATGCATAGATTGGATTTAACCATATCACATCAATGCCCAACTCTTTCAGATATGGTAATCTCTGACGGATTCCATTCAAGTCTCCGAATCCATCTCCGTTGGAATCCTGAAAACTTTTCGGATACACCTGATATACAACACTCTTTTTCCACCATTCTGTATTTGTTTTCTTACTCATCCTCATCATCTCCGTCATCCACAAGATCATTTACATACTTCATTTCTATCTGTGCAGTTGCCAGCATTTCGCGGATACCGTCTGCGGTCAGATATTCGTCCTGCGGCTCCATGGCGATCTGCATCGCCAGCGGAAGATTCATTCCGCTGAGCAGATGGGTATGTAAACGGTTACGGTACGGGAAGAATTTCTGGTTGACGCTTCCGGCATTGAGATCGGTGAGGATGACTGCCTCATCTTCTTCTGTCAGTCCGTCCATAATATTTTTTACAGCGTCTTCCACCGGCTGATTGTCCACATAGGCGGATAATGCGATGGTCTCTACCATGCTGCCGGTGATAAAATCCAGTGTATCTCTTAAGCCTTCTGCCATTTTATGGTGGGAAGCCAATATTAAAACTCGTTTCATTTCTATTTTCCTTTCGCAACTTTTTTACAACAACATCTGTTCTCTGTCATTTAGAACATTTCCATACAACATAATTTTTCTAATTTTATAGTTAGTCTTTTTCTAATCTATACCGTTTATCTTCAAACGATTAACTTCTATACGGTTAAAATTCCGAAGAAGGAGCAAACCAGTGCAATACCGATAACTAACAGGATCAGTTTGGTTGCTGTCCATTTCTTATTTCCAAGCAGTTTGTATACAACTGCTGTTAAAATGACCGGAAGCAGGGCTGGCATGATTTTGTCCAGTACGTCTGTCTGAAGATTCAATGCCACTTCGCCCACTTTGAAATCCAACGCTGTCGTGATATTGATGGAGGAGGCGATCAGCGCACCAACCACACTCAGTCCCATAATGGAAGCTGCTTCTGTAAAGGCAGACAGTTTAGAACCAAGGTTTGTGATCAGTTTTGTTCCGGATGTATAACCAACTTTGAAAAATTTGCATTTTACAAACCAGAAAATAATGTTGCAGATCAACCATACGATGGCACCCAGCGGATTGCCCTGCTGTGCCATGTAACCGGAAATGGATCCAATGATGGTTGGCCAAAGCACCCATACTAACGTATCACCGACACCGGCGAACGGTCCCATCAGACTTGTTTTCAGAGACTGAACAGTCTCTTTTGCCTGAATGCCGTCTTTTTCCTCGATGGCAAGTGTCGCACCAAGGATCATGCTGGACATAACGGTTGTGGAGTTATAGTAATTGAAATGATTGTTTAAGGCTGCTTTGTATTCTTCATCGTTTTTATAAATTTTGCGGAGTACCGGTGCCATGGCCCAGGCCACTGCCGGTCCCTGCTGTGACTCATAGTTGAAAATGTTGCATGCCATGAAGTTGTATCTGGCTGCGGTACGGTTCAGGTCTTTTTTGGTTACCTGATATTTTTCGGTTGTCCCGATGATTGTATTGTTCTGCTCTGTATTATTCATCAAAATCATCCCCCATTTCATCTACTGTTCCTGCTGCCGGTACTGCTGCAGCTGCCTCTGCTTTTTCAAGCTGGATCTTGAAGTATCCGAATGCTGCCGCAAAACCAACGATGGCGATACCAAGTACCGGTACGTTTAAGTATGCGGATAATACGAATCCGATCAGGATAAACGGAAGGAATTTCTTTACCGGCATGTAACGCATCAGCATTGCGATACCTACAACCGGGAGCATGCCTGCCGCGATGGAAAGTCCGTTTGTCACCCATTCCGGAATGACTTTCAGGATCAGATTTACGACACTTGCACCAAATGCAACTACGATAACGGTCGGGATCAGTGTCTGGAGAGAGCAGATCGCCGGTCCAAGGAGTGCAATACGGTTCATTCTGCCCCACTTGCCTTCGTTGTTGTCACTCTGCATCTTGTGTGCAACAAAGTTTAAAATGATACGTGCTACTACTTCTAACTGAATAGCCAGCAGACCAACCGGAAGTCCGACTGCGATAGCTGCATCAATACCTGTGCCGGTACGAACTGCAATGAATGTTCCGATGATAGTTGCAAGTCCGTAGTTCGGTGCGGATGCGCCACCTAAAGCTGCAACACCAAGAGACATCAACTGGAAGGTTCCACCGATCATCAGTCCGGTGCTTACATCTCCCATGATCAATCCGGAGATCATACCTACAATTGCGGAAAACCATGACAATACAACTGGTCCGTTCTGGTCAATTGTCATATATCCTGCCAACAGGACAATCAAAATATTCTGTAACCAAATCATAACTTTTTACCTCAACCTTCTATAATCTACTTATCCTTCATATACCTCTTCTGCATCGGTCGGAACGTACTGGATCACTACCGGGATTCCCATGCCTTTGATGGTTGCCAGATCTGCTTTTTCTTTGTCGTCCAGAGCGATAAATCTGGTTACCGGTGTTCTGCCGTCTTCATTGAACATGATTCCAAGGTCTACTTTCGGGATCTCTACGCCACCCTCTGCCAGTTTGATCAGTGTCTCAGGCTCTTTTACCAGGATCAGTACACGCTGTCCGTCGTATTTTCCTGCTTTGAAGTTGTTGATGGCTGTCTCTGTGCTGATCACAGATACGCCTGTGCCTGCCGGTTTTGCCATTCTCATGCTTGCTTTGATTTCTTCATTGTTGCAAAGCAGATCATCTACTACCATAAAACGCTTTACCTGTAAAGCCGGTGCCCACTGATTTACTACCAGTCCGTGAATTAATCTCTGATCGATTCTTGCCAATACTACCATTTTTGTTTCCTCCTTGATTTTGAAAAAATGAATGTTTTGATTTATGTTATTTTTATTACCAGACATTTCCCATTCTTGAGCATAAGTTCAAGAAGTATCGCTTGTGTTCAAGCTCTTTTTCATTTTTGGTATCGATACCAATTTCTTTTCAAAAAGATGGGAGCCTGCTAAAATCTCCCGTCTTCTGTTGGATTATGTACTTCTTTTTGTTGTCTTCAGATCACTTTGAAATTTTCTTTTATGCAGATCTGTAATCACTATGCTGACTGTCGGATCACCAGTTCCAGATCAAGCTCGGTTCGAACTGCATCTTCAAAATCTCCGGTCAGCTGTCTCACCATTTCTCTGGCTGCCAGCTTTCCTTCTTCCTGAACAGGCTGCCGGATCGTTGTCAGCGGAATCTGTAAAAATGTTGCTAGCGGCTGGTCATCGACACCCATGATCGCTAAATCTTCCGGAATCCGTAAGCCGACCTTTGCGGCTTCCATCACCATGCCTGCTGCCACCTCATCACTTCCTGCGATAATGGCCTCCGGGCGGTCATTTTTGTCCATCTCCATAATCTGACGAATCACTTTTCTTCCATCTTCCAGCGCTCCAATGCCACGGAATAACCATTTCTGATTTGTAAAAATTCCTTTGTCACTCAGCGCATCCACATATCCGGTATAACGGTCGCTGTCGATGTTTGCTCCGACAGGCTGTAACGTCAGTGTCTTTGTTCCGGTACAGTACGCAATGCCTCGTTTTTCCTGGCTTAACAAGTATTCTGTTGCTTTATAAAATCCTTCGTACTGCTTTGCCCTAATCATGGAGACACTCTGATCTTCGTTGTACTCGTTGCATGCGATCAGCTTTCCGTAACTTAAATAGGATTTCAACATCTCCCATTCATTTTCAATGGAGCAGAGGATAATTCCATCTGTGTGATGCATACTCAGAAGATTCATGGCTTCTTCTTCATTCTGCTTTTCTCCGTAAGTCTGGGTGATCAGTGTCTTGTACTGATGCTTTCTGCATTCCCGTTCAATGGAATCCACCAGACAGGCGAAAAAGTTATTGGTAATGGTAGGAACCACCACCGCTATATTGTTTGAACCGGAACCGCGCATCTGCCGCGCTGCCTGCAATGGGCTGTAGCCCAGCGCTTTCATGGCTTCCTGCACCTTCCGCCGTTTTTCTTCTGTCACATGAGGCTTGTTATTGATGACCCTGGAAACAGTTGATACGGACATTCCGGCAAGTTTTGCTACGTCTGATATCGTTGCCAATTTTTATCACCTTTCTTGCTTTTGTTCCTTACAAGCCATACAATACACCTCTTATTTTGCTTTTGCAAGTGCAAAATTGGTATCGTTTTCAATTTTGTCAAAACCATACAATTTCGGGTAGTTACCTTTTGGTACTGTTATACAAGAAGAAACCGGTACCTCCTTTGCCACTATGTGTCCTGCTAATTCCTCATGTAAATATGCTTATTATCTATAATAAGTGAGCTGTAACCATTTTTTGATTATTTGGTTAAAATTTTACACGATTTTTATTGACATACTACTAATTTTTGCGATAAAATAAATAGCAACTATGAGCAGTGCCAGTTGCATAAAATTCAAAGCGAAACTCTGTTTTCACTCTTGTATTTATTGTAATATGTTGCACTGCCTTTTTCATGTCTTACTATTGGAGGTTATATTAACTATGAAATATGACGTTATTATCATTGGTGCCGGTCCTGGCGGTATTTTTTCCGCTTACGAACTGATCCACCAGAATAAAGATTTAAAGATCGCCGTTTTTGAAGAAGGCTATCCGTTAGAGAAACGCCACTGCCCGATCGACGGCAAAAAAGTTCCATCCTGTATCAAATGTCCGACCTGTGCGATCATGAGCGGTTTCGGCGGCGCCGGTGCTTTTTCCGATGGAAAATACAATATCACAAACGACTTTGGCGGTACTTTATTTGAGTATATCGGCAAAGAAGAAGCGCTGGATCTGATGCGCTACGTAGATGAGATCAACGTGACACACGGCGGTGAAGAGACAAAACTCTACTCTACCGCAGGTACTCATTTCAAAAAAATCTGCATGCAGAATAAACTGAAACTTCTGGATGCATCCGTTCGTCACCTTGGTACAGATATCAACTATATCGTTCTGGAGAACATCTATAACGAGCTGAAAGACCAGGTTGATTTCTTCTTCCAGACACCGGTTACAAAGATCGAGTGCCTTGAGGGTGACAATTACCGTGTACATTACGGTGATACTTCTGCAGACTGCAGCAAATGTATCGTTTCCGTTGGCCGTATCGGAAGTAAATGGATGGAGAGCGTTTGTAAAGAACTGAACATCCCGACAAAATCCAACCGTGTGGATATCGGTGTCCGCGTGGAACTTCCGGCTGTTATCTTCTCTCATCTGACCGATGAGCTGTATGAGAGCAAAATTGTTTACCGTACAGAGAAATTCGAAGATAACGTACGTACCTTCTGTATGAACCCATACGGTATCGTCGTAAATGAAAATACAAACGGTATCGTTACGGTAAACGGACACAGCTACGAGGATCCGGCTCAGCAGACAGAGAATACAAACTTTGCGCTTC
This sequence comes from Lachnospiraceae bacterium, assembly GCA_963617435.1. Lineage (GTDB taxonomy): Bacteria > Bacillota > Clostridia > Lachnospirales > Lachnospiraceae > Eubacterium_I. The sequence continues at coordinate 9,019 of CAVEOS010000061.1, read as the reverse complement.
TGGTTGCAAAACATTTCTCCGAGCCGTTCAAAGACAGTAACGGATATGGTGAAAGTATTGCAAGACTTTCCAACATGCTTGGCGGCGGTGTTATCGTACAGCGTTTCGGTGATTTAGTCCGCGGACGTCGTAGTACTGTAAAACGTATCGAAGAAGGTCTGGTTCGCCCTACCCTCTCCGCGACTCCGGGTGACTTAAGTCTGGTACTTCCGAAACGTATCCTTGACGGTATCATGGAAATGATCTATGCACTGGATAAGATTGCTCCGGGTACTGCAAATGATGACACCCTGCTCTACGGCGTAGAAGTAAAATTCTACAACATGGAAGTAGAACTGGATGAGCATCTGGAAAGCTGCCACAAAGGTCTCTACATCATCGGCGACGGCAGCGGCGTGACACATTCCCTGTCCCATGCATCTGCCAGCGGCGTATATGTAGCAAGACATATCTGCGAACAGTTATAAAAATCGAGTAGGCGGCGGTGATTAGCCGCCGGGCGCACTTTGAAAAAACACCAGAACCGATCATTCAATATCGGTTCTGGTGTTTTTATTTTTTAATTACGCTGTAATCATAAAATGTATCGGTTTGTTACTTCTCTTTCTGATTTCCAATTGCTCATTCTGTAACGTAATCGCATAAATATTCAACAACATCATATGTTCTTATATCATAATCAGTTTCTGAGGGAACAATAAAAGTCTCTCCCTCTGACACCTGGTGGAAATTCGCATCTCCCGGAAGACAAATTTCAGCTGTCCCACTGATAAGACGGACAATTTCTTTGTCTCCTACATCAAATTTGTAGGTTCCAGGTGTGATCACACCCAGGGTAAATCTATCGCCATTCTCTTTATAAAAAGTTCTGCTTATCACTTTGCCACCAAAATAAACATTGCTTTTGAGCACTGCTTTCACATTTTTGATCTCTTTATCCACACTGCACCTCCACGGCATTCTCTATGCCGTTTTCACTGTTGTCTTTGTTTCATTTTTTACAAGTCTTGCGAGATGATAAACAAGTCCTCCCCAAACAGTTGTTAAACAAATTCCCATTGTAATGATCGATAATGCTGCCATAATAAACACTCCTTTTCTTTCACTTTTTGATAACTGTTTTTTTATTTTATTCCTCTGATTCCTCTTCATCGAGTTCAGGGAATTCCTCACCATTAAAAATTTTCTTGCCTGCAGACTTTGCAATCTTATTGTTGAAAATCGCAAAAACCACGCCCATGCCGCCCAGCTGGAAAATCAATGTTCCCAGGGAATAGGTTCCTAGTGGATTATACCAGTCCGGATTCCATCCGATAGAAAGAACACACCACCAGACAAACATGATTATTGTAAGTGCTGGCACGATCACCAACAATGCAATGTTGAAATGCTTTCCGACAGACATGGATGAATACTTATGATTCACAAACTTTGTTCTGAGCTTCTCTGCGCCAAATTTGAATACTGCCACACAGGAGAAGAAGGCTCCGATCACCATTCCCATTCCAACGACAAAGTCCTGATTGTTGAAAAATGTCTGATTCCAACAGGATGGAATACCAATAATACAAGTAACGACCAACATGAGGACCGCTGTCTTTGCTTTGCCCCATTTTGCATCTGCAAACGGCTGATACACAATGGCATACATTGCAATGATGGAGGAAACGGATGCTGCCAGCAAAGCCAGGAAAAACAATGTTGCAAAAATTCTGCCACCGGCCATTTTTTCAAACACACCTGTCAATGCGATAAACGCCAGACCATTATTTCCTGTTGAACACATCTGGATCGCTTCGTCTTTACTCATAAAAGCAAAGAGTGCCGGAATGATACCTACACCTGCAAGCAGTGCTGCTGACATATCGCCAAGACTCTGAATTCTGGTTGTGAGCACAACTTCCGCTTTCTTTTCCGCAAAAACGCCATATGCGATGCAAATGCCCCATCCGGGACCGGCCGACCACATACACTGTGTCAATGCTTCCAGCCAGATCTTGTAATTCAGGAAATCTTTCAATTCGAATCCAAAGAGAAAATCCAGCCCTGAACTTGCTCCTGGAAGAGTTACTGTCCGAATCGCAATAATGACAATACATAAAAACAGGAGCGGCACCAAAACCTTACATATCTTTTCAATAAATGAAACTCCTTTATAAGCACCCCATGCGCAAAATGCCTGGATTACAAGATAAACAACCACCATCCAGATATTGTGCTCTGATATGGAACCAAACAGTTCTGTTTTATCAACACCTATATATCCACCGGTGATTGAATTCACCAGATAATAAATAATCCATGCAACAACTACTGTGTAATAGGCAATCGTTATCACTACGATCCACCATACAAATGATCCAAACCAGGTTCCTTTTTTGCTGCCGATAAAATCTCTCATGGCTCCCGGCAAACCTTTTCTGGTCGCCCTGCCAATACAATGTTCCGCCATCATCAGACAATCTACAGCCAAAACCATGATCAATATATATGCTATGACAAAGGCACCTCCGCCATTTGTCGCTGCGACTCGTGGGAAACGCCATATGTTTCCAGTTCCTACAGATGCTGCAATCATAGCAATAGCCATTGCCACAGGGGATGAAAAACCTTTCTTTTTCTCTTTCATATTCCAATCCTCCACATGGTCAGTGAAATAGTTCTCAATGCGAACGCACATAAGACCTGCTACCGTTCACTCACCATTGCGCTACTCGCGAAAAAAAGAGATACCTTATCGTTTTCACGATAGGATACCTCTTTGTATCTACCAGTTTCCGGCTCACTGCCTGCACTTTATGCAGACATGTGTGTCTTTTTTGTTGTATGATTTTTATATCGTTGTAGTACTACTTCTTATATATCACAACCTTACAACATTGTCAATCCGTTTTTATTTTTCTTTTTAGTTACTCTGATATCGTAACAGTTCCGACAGGGAAGTTTCTACCTACCGATATAGTCGGTCATAGAATGTTTCATATGAAGTCTCATCGCCTCACGAACGCCTTCACAATCCCGCATTTTCAAATAGTTCATGATCATTCTGTGATCATCTATAACATCTGTGTACAAAGTCTGTTTCAAATGACTTTCACGAAATGCTTTGACAAGCGCACGGTTTATGATCTCCATAAGTTTTATGCCAAATTCATTATGAGAAGCCCGTGCAATGGCAATATGAAACCGTTCATTCAGGACCGGATCTTCTTTATCCTCTGAACTCTCATCTTCCAGGCGCTCTCCCAGTTTTAAAATCGCATTGATTTCTTCATCGCTTGCCCGGGCGGCCGCATAATAAGCCATATCCGGTTCCAGCATCATACGCAGTTCATACAGATCTTTGATCTTTATGTGCATCACATTCAGTTCATCAAATCCAAACTCTTCATCTGCTACTGATTCTGTTGATACAAAGGTTCCCTTTCCACGATGAATTTCGAGAATCCCCTGCGTTCTCAGATATTGAATGGCCTCTCGTAATGTTGTCCGGCTCACACCCAGATCTGCTGCGAGATCATTCTCATTTGGCAGTTTATCGCCCGGTTTATATATTTTTTTAACGGTAATCAGTTCCAGTAAATCCGTTTTTGCCTTGTCTGCTACTTTCATTGTACTTCCTTTCAAAACACTTTTTTCACAGACATCTTACCGTTTTTAAAAACCAGTGTCAAGAATACGATACTTCTCCGGGCATTTCCTGTCCTTCATAAAAAGCAAGTGCATTTTCCAGAGAATGCTCTATCATATCCCGCACCGCATGATCTGTATAAAATGCAGTATGCGGTGTAATGACAACATTCGGAAAGCTTTCCAGAACCGCCATATTATGATCCACAGGAATATTGTCTCTGTGATTAATATTATAGATTGTCGGTTCATTATCAATCACATCAAGTCCTGCCGCACCTATAATCCCATGTTCTATTCCATAAATCAGCGCTTCTGTATCCACATTTGAACCCCGGGACGTATTTACAATAATGCAGTTCTTTTTTAATTTTTTGACATTATCCATATTCAGCATATGATAAGTCTCTGCTGTCCCCGGTGTATGGAAAGAAATAATGTCAGACTGTTCCAGTAATTCCTCATAGGACACATAAGTCGCGTAGTTCTTCACTTCATCCAACTGCGTTCTGCTGTATACCAGAATTTTACAGCCAAATCCCTGAATTTCCTTCATGACGGTTCTTCCGATACGACCGCCTCCGACAATTCCAACCGTCATGTCACGAAGCTCACGCCCGCAATTCTGAGCCAGCGTAAAGTCTTTTACCTGATAATGTTCCAATATATATTTCACTTTTCTCAGACACATCAGCATCAGTAAAATTGCATAATCTGCTACAGAATTTGGAGAATAGCAGATATTGGACACTCGAATACCAAGTTCTTTGGCATACTTCAGGTTAATATGATCCACACCCACACATCTCACGGCAATACATTTGAGTCCCTGATCTGCAAACTTTTTCAATAACTCGTCGGATATTTTCGTTCCGACCACCGAAATGCAGTCATATCCTGCTGCCAGAGTATAATTTTCACAGGTAGGCTGTTTCTTACAAAATCCAAATTCAAATCCCATTTTGGGAGCAAGCTCATCGTAAAGTATCTTCTCATCAGCACGACAGCTATACACATATACTTTTCGCAATAGTTTCATCTCCTTTTCAGAGCGCATCTGTATACTCTTTCATGCGTCTCAGCCCTTCTACCGTATCTTCTCTGGTTGATACATAGGAAATTCTTACATATCCTTCCCCGCCTTCACCAAATCCAGTGCCAGGTACAACCACTACATGTTTTTTTGCCAGTAGATCCAGAGCAAACTCTTCAGAAGTCATTCCTGTTTCCTTTATATTTACAAATGCGTAAAACGCTCCCCGGGCCATTTTCAGGCTGAGATGCTTCATCTGATTGATCTGTTCCAGGACAAGTTTCCTATTCTCATCGTACTGCGCAAGCATCTCCTCAAGCACATCCTGCGGACCATCCAGAGCAGCGATCGCCGCATACTGTGTCGGTGTATTCACACAGGAGACAACGCTTTCCTGCATTTTTACCATCTGACTGATAATCGCTTCCGGACCAAGTATGAATCCACATCTCCATCCGGTCATCGCATAGGTTTTGGAAAAGCTGTCGATCACCAGCGTTCTCTCTTTCATTCCGTCACAGGATGCAATCGAAAAATACGGAACATCATCATAGATAAATTCCTGATATACTTCATCCGTAATAAGATACAGATCCTTTTCAATACAAAGCTGTGCCACTTCTCTTAATATCTTCTCACCCGTTACACTTCCAATCGGATTCGACGGGGAATTAATCAGAATTGCCTTTGTCTTGTCCGTCACGGCTTTTCTGAGATTTTCCACATTGTAACAAAAATCATCTTCTTCCAACAATGGCACCATTACTGTTTTTGCATTGCATAATGCAATCTGTCCAAAATAATTTGGAAATGCCGGTGTTCCTACAATCACTTCATCTCCTGGATCCAGAATCGCCTTAAAGGATAAAAGTAACGCTTCCACACCGCCTGTGGTAATGATAATTTCTTTTGTCGGATCATAGGACACATTTTTCTTTTCCTTCATTTTTTCCGAAATTGCAGTACGGAGTTCGATAATTCCCGCATTTACCGTATAATGCGTCTCTTTGCGTTCAATAGCCTCTATTGCTGCCTGACAGATATGATCCGGTGTCGGAAACCCCGGCTCTCCCAGTGCAAAACTTACTACATCGTCCATCCCCTGTATCCGGTTAAACATTTTTCTAATCATGGAACCCTGCTGCTCCGTGATCGATCGTGACAACGCTTTCATTTTCTGCACATCCTTTCCTGTTATTTGATATCATTTTCCTTTTCATCACTGTATCGTCTGCCAACTTCTTCTGCATCTCCGACAATTCCCTGAACCACAAATACATTTCCCGGAGGACATCCCGGAACCCAGCGTCCATATTCTTCCAGATGCTTTGTACATCTTCCGACCAATACTGTATTTTCTTTTGTTGCTCCTTCCGGAAGTTCCTTTACCGGTCCGACCACAACATATTTTCCCTCCAGATATTTCTCATATCCGCCTGCTTTCAGATCCATCAATGCACTGATTACGGTGTTTCTGCAACCGGTACATGCGCCTTCATCAAACAGCAATGTATACGGTGGAAGTCCCGGAATTTCAACTTCGCTGGAACGCTTGAATCTGTGATAAACATCTGCGATTGTTTCACCTCTTACTTCAATCTTATCCAGATTCATTTCTCCGAGTCCTCTGTTGTAAGCCTCCACTGTCAGCATCGGTGCATCTACTTCATATCCCATAACCGCACTTCCAACAGCATCGCAGGATACCACATCTTTTGATGCCAGGATCAGATCCATTTCTACCGTTTCACCAAAAATCGGTCCTAATCCCTGCTGACAAAAAGTTGCATCTATTACACTCAAAACCGGTTTTACAGTCTGGATAATATCAATTACACCATTTACCACACCATGGCTGTGAAAATATTTCTTCTGTCCGTCTGCAATCAGACCTTTCAAATTTTTCAATCCCAATGTTACTTCTGTCTGATCATGCGTCTTCATTACAGGAACCGTAACTACAGCATCTGCTTCTGCCACAAGATCCCAGGTTGTCATTGCATCAATAACCTTTCCATTTTCTACCGGGATTTTTGTCAATTTTCTCTTTTTTAAATCTATTACTTCATATCCTTCGTCTCTCAACTGCTGGTATTCACACTTTTGAATTACCTGCTCTGTATCAACACCGGCCGCTGCCGACTCTGCGATAATCGGGTTTGCGCCTTCTTCCTTCACGCGTTCTGCCACAGCTTTGACAACTTCCCATCTCGTCACACCACCGGAACATCTGTCATCCGGCACTGCAACAAAATTTGGTTTGATGAGAACTTTATATCCAGGTTTGATAATATCCGCAAGTCCGCCAATATCTTCTATACATTTTCGTACGGATGCTCTGATACTCTCATAATCATTTCCCTGTGTTTTTCGAATTGATACTACTGACATCCTGTCATCTCCTTTCTTCATCTCCGCCGCAATGCGATCTATGCTGAGCACTTTTTGAATCACAGGATGAACTTTCCTATGAATCAAAAAAAGGTATCTGGTCTTTATCAACCAGATACCACATTGTATCGCATATTGTTATTTGTCTGTTTGTATTGTATTATCTCTATGCCGTCATAATACAACTAGGGAGTGTTTTTGTCAACAGCTATTTTTGTAAAACTATCATGAAAATGTGAAAACTCCCCTTACTATCTGCATAAGAGGAGCCACATTTGCTCATTTTTCAAGATGCTTCTTTTATAATGGTATTATTATCATGAATAAAAAAGGCGAGGGTATTAAAGTAAAAAAATGTCAAAAAGGTTATTGAAGCATCTGAAAAACAAGCCTCTATATATATCTAAAAATAATATATAACATAGATACAGTAATCACGATCAACGTCGCCGGTATTGAATATCTGCAATACTGCTTCCAGGAAATGTGATGACCATTTTTTGATGCCACCGCTATACCAACTACATTTGCGGAAGCACCGATCGGAGTGGCACTTCCTCCAATATCTGTACCAAGTGCCAATGTCCATGCAAATACAGACAGATCTGCTCCGGTTGCTGCTGCCAGACTCTTAATTACCGGTATCATAGTTGCTGAAAATGGAATATTATCAATGATTGCGCTTGCAATCGCTGAAATCCATATAATAATAATCACAATAAATAATATATTACCACCGCTGACTTTTTGAATAACCTGGGCAATCAGCTCTAAAATTCCGGTTTCTTCCAGTCCACCTACCACCACAAACAATCCTATAAAAAATACAAGGGTGGGATAATCAACGCGTCGTAAAATTGCTTTTGCATTTTTTCCTGCTGCAATGCATGTTACTACTGCTGCAATAATACCTATTGTTGAAACTGTCAATCCTGTTTTCCCATGTGTTACAAGAAGAATCACTACTCCCAGAAAAATGATACAGCTGATCACAAATGATTTTCTGTAAGTAATTGCGCTTTGTGGTGTTGGCATTCTTCGGATTGTTTCAGTATCCAAAGCAGTATTACCTAATTTCTTTTGAAAGCAGAAATAGAAAAAAAGAATTATCAATACAAGACAACAGATTGCAATGACTCCTGTGTTAAACAGGAAATCAGTGAATGTATAGTGCAACGCCGTTCCGATAATTATATTCGGGGGATCGCCGCACATGGTGGAAGATCCTCCCAGGTTTGAGCAGAATATTTCTGCAAGAATAACAGGAACCGGATCAAATCTCAGCAATTTACTTTGCGTGATCGTAATTGCTGCCAGAAACAAAATGACGGTAATACTGTCAATAAACATGGATAATACAAACGATAATATCATAAACATAATAAAAATCTTTGTTGTATTATATTTGACCGCTTTTGCGATACTAAGACAGAGCCAGGAAAAAAATCCAGACAATGCCATCCCTTCTACCATGATCATCATACCTGCAATAAAAATAATAGTCTGCCAGTTGATACCTTTTGTGCTTTCACCGGCCTGTGCACTGACATGCCAGAAATCTGTTGATATAAAAGCCTGCAGGTTTAATGTTTCCAACACAGCTGACGCACTGTGCATGCACACTCCAAATACTAATATCAGGGTCGCCGCACCACATATTGTTGTTGCAATATGCCTTGCAATTTTTTCTGTAATAATAAATCCAAACATCACAAGAAAAATTATTACAGCCACAACTTGTGCCAGCATAAAAACCTCCGTTTCCCCCACAATACCTTCTATCTTTCATAGTTAAAGATTCGGCAGCATTACGCTGCCGATCTTATGGGAGGGGGTTCTATGTCAAAATGTTAGTTTATTTCTTCTTTAATTCTTCTTTAATACCGGTAATTAATGCCGGAACGATCTTATTCAGATCTCCAACGATACCGTAATCAGCTACATCGAAGATAGGAGCATCTTCGT
>CAVEOS010000060.1:0-17699 GCA_963617435.1 Lachnospiraceae bacterium | reverse complement strand
TGCTAATTATCTGAAATATTATATCGGCTACCTGGAATTTCATGATCTGCAGGATGCGAAGGAGTTGTATAAGGCATGCAGAACCTATCTGGACCTGCATATGAAAGTAAAAAGACCAAATACAGACCGTTCAACTTTTACAATTGCCGGGCAGCACAGTGACGAAGGCAGATTGCGTAAACAGACAGTTGTAAAGCTTCTTGAACTTATGGATGACCCTGAGATGCAGAAATTGCACCCGGAATTTGCAAAAGCACGTGAAGCATACTGTAAATTCTGTGAAGAAAAAGGCGCTACATTTGTTCAACTGAATTATACTAAGCTGCAGCAGGCGCTTGCAGATAAGACACATGCGCATGTTGCGGCAGATGCGCCACTGAGCAAGAAAGCTTATGCTGAACTTGATAATATTTATCAGGCACATCTGGCGAATCTGCAAAATGCAGAAAATAAAAAAGAGCCGATAGCAATTGGGCGATAGGAAGATAAGCACAAGAGTTTAACAGGGAGAAGGAGCAGGGGAAAATGGCACTGTGTTGTGATTTCCTTGCATTGCGTATGTCACTTTGCACCGAGTTGAACCTTTGCTATAGCATCGCGGAGCGCCGCAGTGATCTGTGGCGGTGGCACAATATCACATGGATCATGTTGTTTGACAGTGCATGTGCGTATTATTATGCCTTGTCAGGACAGACAGAACAATTTTAACACTTCAAATGAAATTAAAAGCCGCAGGCGCATATCCGGATCATCCAGATCCAGATGAAATTCATCTTCAATATGTTTGACGTGATAGATCACGTTGTTGCGATGCATGCCAAGTTTGTTGGCCACGTCCGTTAATTTCCGGTCGCAGCGGAGATATTCATAAAGTATCTCCAGCTGCTGCCGGGATTTTTTTGTATCCGCATGCAGCATCTGAAACAGACACGGCTCGCAGAAGGAAAAAGTTTTGTCCGTCTGCGGTGTACTGTCAATCAGATTTTTCAGCCAGTGGTCTTCATAAAAACAGTACAGATCGTCTTTTTCGGAAAGCTTCATCCGATGGAGATTTTCCGCCTGCTGATAGGCTTCAGCAAATTGTCCGATGGTGGTAAAAGGTTTGCTGAAATATAACGTGATACTTCGGTCGGAAAAATCTTTCAAAATGTGGTACAGCTGATCCCGGAGATAATCCCGGTAATCCATTTCACGGAATTTTGGAAGATTGTACAAAATCACAATGCTGCCGCGGTAGGCAAAAATCCGGCAGTTGATCATGTTGTTGCGCAGAAGCTGGATGAAGTAGTTTTCGGAAGGCTTCTGCATGATGTCGGAATGGAGGCAGATCACGATGTAGTTTCCCTCGTAATCCAGATCATTGTAATAAATTCGCTCCTGAATCTGCGCAGCAGGCGTGTCCGGATTATCCAGAAGATCCATCAGAAAATAGTCTGTGACGGAGCGGTTTTTCAGAAAATCGGAATGCTGTTTTTCCAGCAAATGCTCAATGCTGTTGCAGAAAATCTGATAAATCTGATTAATGTAACTGCGCGGATGCTCACTGGTGTACAGCAGAATGCAGTATACCGCAAGTTCATTACGGATATTGATGGACCGGGCGAAATCAGCGTGCATACGAAAACTGTCCGGTTCTCCCACAGCGCTTCCGGTGTGATCCATCTGATCAAAAATTTTATCTTTTTCAAAATATTTCACGGTTTCCAGATCCAGATATCCGTTGGCGATGGCTGTCTGGAAAATACGGTCGTCCAGTCCGGGGTACATGCGGGAATAAGCCAGCAGCTTTAAGGCCGGGTCGTAGATCAGGATCGGACAGGCAATCATTTCCTCGCTAATATCGATAAATTCCTGAAAATCTGCATTTCGAAAAATCGCAAAATTGAGTTGGCGTCCCCATTCGATGAATTCTGCGTAAACTTTTTGAAGGGCGTTAAAACCTTCGGCCAGTTCCATGTCCGTCTGGATAAAAATCGCCTTCGGATCAATATCGGATACAGAAGAAATTTTCGAACCAAATACAATGAATGAGATATCTGTATTATCCGAAGCAATCAAACTTGTTGCATTTGAGTTCTGCTTACCGGAGTTTTTACATATCTCAGCAGAATAATAAAACTGATCCGTGACATACAGATAATCCGCAGACAGATTGTGCATATGTCTTGGCAAAAGCTGAATGCCCTGCAAAGCATGCTGCATCTGCGCGTCAGATATTGATGTCAGAAGTTTTGCATTGTTAAATTCTGCAAAAAATTTTGTTAATACCATTTCTAATGTGATCTTCATATTGCATTCTCCGTTCCCTTTTTTATCATAATATCAAAATTTGTAAGAAGTTACAAAAGTATCTGAAAAAAAACATTTTGAACTTGGATATAAGGGAAATGAAACGTTTTCTTTTTATTGATATGATTTGCTCAACAAGTAAAAAGAGGAGGTTTCCTATGGAACAGATGGCAAAAAAACGTGTTCCGGTAACGGACGAGGAAAAACAGAAAAGCTACTACAAATATTTTGAACAGGAAATGGCACAGCCGTCTCCGGAAGCATACGCAAAAATGCTGAACGGACCGCTGCGCCCGGATCAGGTATTACAGTTTAAAGACAGAAACCGTCTGTTTGAGCCGGGATATCTGGAGGCAGAAGCAGGATGGTGTATTTTACCGGACGGAACAGGATATCTGGCAAATCTCACCAAGATGCCGGGTGTAACACCGGAGATGTTTGACTGGTTCTTTGCATGGCATGGACTGGACAATCTGCGCTACAAAATCTGGAATCCGGAAGATCATTACAAAGCAGAGACACAGAACCGTGTCCGTGCGCTGGATCCGGATCTGACTTATCAGGAAAAATTGTGGGATACCACACATGAAATTACCGAAGACACCGGAATGGGACCGGATCAGATCGTGATCAACTTCAAATATCCGGGTGACTGCGGATTTAAGGCAGAGCTGATCGGAACCGATGCCTGTGCCACTTTAGTCTGTGGAAAAGGTTATGGAAAAGGACAGCCGCCATTTGCGGTTCCGCCAACCTTTATGACACATTTTGTACGTGAGATCGAGGGCGGTATCGAGCTTCGTTCCCGTTTCTGGATGGGCTGGAATTATGTGAATGGAAAAGACGTGAAAGTGCTTCCGGACGGCATGCGTTACCCGGATATGGCAGCCATGTCTCTGGCGTTACATAACGTGAAAGAGTTCACAAATCTGGCAGCAATCCTTCCGTCTCTGTATGCGGAAGAGAAAGATAACTGGAGGTAGAAGCGATGATTTATACAAACCATAAGATTGAATTTGATGAGAGCAAATGTGTGGGATGTCAGATCTGCTATAAAGCCTGTTTTGTAGATGTCATCCGCTGGGATGCCGAAAAGAGACGTCCGATTTTCAAGTATGTCGAAGACTGCGAACACTGTAACTACTGTGAAGTAAAATGTGCCAAAGGCGCGATCAAAGTAATCCCTGATTATGGAAGCCAGAGTTTCCGTCAGACCTTTGACTGTTACGCAAAAAAGCAGAGTGAAGCATAGGACACAGGAAGGAGGACATTATGCAGAAACAGGAAATCAAACAGGAAAAAATGTCTGCTGACGTGCTGATCATCGGCGGTGGAATTGCCGGACTGACAGCAGCCATCAGTGTAAAAGAAGAGAATCCGGACATCAGTGTTCTGGTTGTGGAAAAACAGACTTCCGGTTATTCCGGAAAAGCAAATAAAGGCGGTGGCGTATTACAGTATTTTGATCTGGAAAAAACAACACCGGAGATGTTTAATGAATATCATGCAAACGCAGTCGGCGGATATCTGGCAAACCAGAACCTGCTGAAAAAATATGTGGCAATGAACAACGAACTGCTGGATAAGATGGAATCCTGGGGTGTCAATATCCCGAAAAAACGTATTCCGACAGGCCCGATGACTTATATGATCGGCGTGGATCTGGATCTTACCTTAAAAATGAGAGCAACAGCCACAAAACTGGGCGTAAAATTTATTGATAAAACAACGATCTCTGATTTGCTGACCAAAGATGGAAAGATCGCAGGCGCAGTCGGATACAGTATTATTGACGGAACTTTTTATGTATTTGAAGGAAAATCCGTTATTCTCTGTAGCGGAAGCCAGAACTACCGTGTCGCTCCGATGTGGAGTAACGGACGTGGTGATGGTATTGCGGCAGCTTACCGTGCCGGTGCACAGATGCGTAATCCGGAGTTCGGAAACTTTGCACAGCTTTACCGTGTACACAGCAACCGTGAGTGCGTATTTGGCGAGAACGTTATGTACGATGCTTATGGTGAAAATATTACAAAGAACTTCCGTCGTTTCCCGGAAGCAGATATCAGTTCCAGCGCCGTTGCTGAGTGGTACAACACCATGGCTTCCGGCAGAGGCCCGGTTTACCTGCATCCGATGGAGAGCGAGACAACCAAAAATGATACCATGATGTTCTACATCTGGGATCGCCCATATGGTCTGCCATTCTGGAAAATTGATTTCGAAAAAGGTTCTTCCGTAGACGGATTCGAAGGCGATGAGAAATGGGAAGTAGAACCGGGATTTGTCGGCGAGCAGTCTCCGGTCAAAGTAGATGAGCAGATGGCAACCACCATTCCGGGTATGTACGCAGCAGGAGATGTCTGCTACGATGGTTCCTGTGCGCCTGGTGCAGTTCCGGCACCTCCAGGACGTAACCGTGGTTCAGGAATCCTGAATGCAGTATTTGCAGGTGTGATCAGTGGTCAGCAGGCAGCAGCTTATGCGGCAGCAAATACTCAGCAGCCGGTAGATGATGCTCAGGTAGAGCAGCTGAAAGAGGACGCATTTGCGCCGTTATTCCGTGAAGACGGCGTAAAAGCAAAAGAAGTGATTGATAAGATCCAGCAGCTTGTCTGCCCGGTAGAAAACAGTGTATACATGAGCCAGCATCGTCTGGATGTATGTTTACGCAAACTGGCAAAGATCAAACCGCTGGTTTCACAGTTAAAGGCAGAAGATTTCCATGATCTGCTTGCCTGCCATGAGGCAGAGGCTATGGTTCTCTCCGCAGAGATGCAGTTTAGAGGCGCATCCATGCGAAAAGAGTCCAGAGGATGGTTCTTGCGTGAGGATTATCCGCAGATGGATAATGATAACTGGTTAAAATGGATCGTGTGTGAAAACAAGGATGGAGAAATGGAGTTCTCCACAGAGGATGTGCCGATTGAGACATATCAGGTGCAGCCGCCGAGATTTTAACTCAGTAGTCGTTTAAACTCCCACTGAGTTAAATGCTCCGCGAGGGCGCACGTTTCTAGCGGGTGCAAGTCCCGAATCCACCCGGTAGTGGGAAGGATATAGCCGAAGGCAAGGGTGTCCATCACGAGGTGGAATCTGAAGGAAGCCGGATGTGGGAACAGACTAACCACGGGCAAATCTTTGGTCTGACGAACAGAAATTACATAGAAGGTCATGCATGAGGGTAAGACTGCTTTACAAGCTGAAGCCCGATAACTACACGGAATCATGCATAAAAAAATTATTGAAGCAGTGGTATAAAGGAAACACGGGGCTGTCGCATCGATTCAGTTAATGCGACAGCCCCGTGTTTTTAAAGTTCTTCTTTACAATATTTTTTTATCATACGGTATAATGTTTTTCGGTCAACACCAAGGAGTTCGGCCGCTTTCTGTTTTTTATTATCAGATAAAAACAGAGCTTCTTTGATAAGTGCTTCATAAGAATGGTCAATTTCTGCACGAAGAATTTCCAACCGTTCTTCCGGGTTTTCTACCGGAATTTCTTTTTTGTTCAGGCGGAATCCTTTGGAATGAATGGCATCTTCCACCTCTTCACTGGAAATCGTTTCGCCTTTAGACAGTAAAGACAGGCGATAAACCACATTTCGTAATTCACGGACATTTCCCGGCCAGTCGTATTGAAGAAGCGTGTTTTTTGCTTTGGGACTGAGCTTTGGTGGCTGCATGGCATCCGCTTCAGCAGTTCGTGTCAGGAAGGCGTTAACCAACAGCAGGATATCTTCTTTTCGTTCTCTTAAAGGCGGAATAATGATATTCAATATTTGCAGACGGTAATATAAATCCTCCCGGAAGAAACCTTCCTGAATCATTTTCGGAAGATTTCGGTTTGTAGCGGCAATAACACGGACATCTACGGATTTGGAAGTGGAACTGCCAATGCGGGTGATGGTTCCGGTTTCCAGTGCACGAAGGAGTTTTGGTTGAAACTGGATTGGAAGTTCTCCGATTTCATCCAGAAATAAAGTGCCACCGTCAGCCAGTTCGAATTTACCAATCTGACCATTTTTTGAAGCACCGGTGAAGGCTCCACTTACATATCCGAATAATTCACTTTCTATCAGGTTATCAGGCAGACTGGCACAGTTGATCGCTACAAAAGGACCGTTTTTGCGGGAACTTGCATTATGTACTGCCTGAGCAAACAGTTCTTTGCCTGTACCACTTTCTCCAACAATCAAAAGATTATAACGGCTTTGCGCATATTCAAGTGCTTCCGCTTTCAGATTGGAAATGGCATCGCTGTTTCCGATGATAGAGTCAAAGGTATATTCCGAAGACATTCCCAGTAATTTTTTTGTCTGTTTCAGATTAATATTCTGCGTAGAGGATATTTCCACCAATCCTTGTACGGCTCCATTTTCGTCTTTAAATGGATACATATTATTAGAAATTGAATTTGCATTTCCGGGCAGGTTGTCCGGGGTAATATCGATTTCCCAGTCAAGGATTTTCTTCCCATTTTTTAAAACATCCATCATTTTCAGGTTATTGGAACGGGTTTTGGCAGCAGTAATCTGAATCTTACTTTGTGCTGTAATATTATGAACATGCATACCGATAGCATCTTCCCGGCTTTGAATATTGAAATGTTCGAAATAGCTCTTGTTTGCATAAAGTAAAAACGCTTCTTTGTCATAAATGCAGATGGTATTATCCACAAAATCAAGGCAGTTCAGCAGATAACTATTTTTATCAGCAATGCTGATCAGAGTGCTTAGTGAATTTGCAAATTTGTGGACGTCAAACTCTGATCCGGAAGCCGGGAGATAGAGAAGCAGGAATTTTTCCGGTACAGATTCCTGGAGAAAAGAACCTGCAGGAGTTATAAAATTCTGCAATGATATCGAGCATCCTTCCAGACTTTCGGACAGATGTGGACAGAAGTATCAAGAATTAGTCCATGGTTTGTGCACAGCGCCAGAAATTTTATGTCAGGTTTTTCTCTTGCAATCAAAAACTGAAAAAAGTTCTGTGCGATCAGATTATCTCCAACTATTTTTCTGTGAATGCCGCTTCTGGCAATGTTCTGTAGATTTTCTATTTCATGTATAAAAGAAGTCATGTTTGCGAGTCCTTTCCCAAGAAAACAATTTTTTTGAGTATAACATTCTTTTTTTTCGTATAAAAGAGACTTTTTTAAAATAGACGAAAAAACGGGGCAAAAATACCACAGACAAACAAAAAAGTGTGGAAAAAATACCCCATTATTAAGACGGGGGAAAAATGAAAACAGAAATGGGGCATATATGCCACAAAAATAGCGTGGATAAAAAGGAAAAACAGAAGAAAATCGTTGAAAAGGGCATGTAATTGGCATTTTTTTAACATAATTTGCAGAAAAAACTGGCACGCGATTTGCATTATATATAAGCAAAGACAGAGGGGAACAAAAAACGAGGGTAACGGATAAAGAGGAGGAACAAGTCTTATGAGCATAGCAAATATTTTAATAGTGGTTATGTGGATATATGTTGCAGTGTATTTTACGATTCTGGTGAGAGATGTGATCAAGCACAAAGGAGAGCTGGATAAGACGCATTTGAAATATAACATTCTGGTCAGTCTGGTAGCTAATTTTTTTGACACACTTGGAATTGGAAGTTTTGCAATCGCTACTTCCGCCTGGAAATTCAAACGTTCTATTCCGGATAAATTATTACCGGGTACGTTAAATACCGCATTTGCAATTCCGATGTGTCTGGAAGCTACGATTTATATGAAAAAAGTAGATGTACATCCATTGACCTTATTTTTAATGATTGGCGCTTCTATGCTGGGAGCAGTAATCGGAGCAAAGATCGTATCCAGACTGGATGTTACAAAGATCCGGGTTGCGATGGGAGTTGCGCTTCTGGCAGTAGTTGTTATCACCTTATGTAAGATCAACGCAATCGGACCGTTTGGTATCGTTGGAACAGCGCGGGGATTATTTGGAATCAAGCTTGTGATTGCAGTTGTTGTAAGTTTTATTTTTGGTGGATTGATGACAATTGGAATCGGATTTTATGCACCATGTATGGCGCTTGTTTTATTACTTGGAATGAGTGCAGATGTAGCCTATCCGATCATGATGGGAGCAAGCGGATATATGTGCCTGTCCTGTGGACTTACTTTCATAAAAGAAGGTACTTATGAGAGAACATCTACCATTCCAATGGTAATCGTAGGATGCATCGGTGTTGTCATTGCAGGATTTATTATGACATCATTGCCGATTAAAGCACTGACCTATCTGGTTTGCGTAGTTATGGTAATCTGCTCTATTACATTTTTCCGCGATGCAAGAAAGAAGCCGGAACAGATAGAAGACCAATCGCAGAATGTCATACCGGAGCAGGAAGAGGACAAAGCATTAGATATAGAAATTTCTTAAAACAGCACAGGTGATACAGGAGGGAAAGAATGATCTTTAATATACAAAAATGTTCCATTCATGATGGAATCGGACTTCGGACAATCGTTTTTATGAAAGGGTGTCCGCTTCGGTGTAAATGGTGTGCAAATCCGGAATCCCAGTCATATGAAAAAGAAATTATGGATCTCCCGAATCACTGTATACACTGTGGAATCTGTCAGAGAATATGTCCGCAGTCGGCAATTTCAGAAGAGGAAGGACAGTTTGAAATTGACAGAAACAAATGTCAGAAATGTTTTAAATGTACGGATGTCTGTTATGCGGAGGCAAAGAAAGTTGTTGGAGAAGATGCTGATGTTGACAAAATTTTCCGGGAAGTATACAAGGATAGATTTTTTTATCAGATATATGGCGGTGGCGTTACCTTTTCCGGAGGTGAGCCGCTGACACAGCCGAAACTTCTGACAGCACTTGCAAAAAAATGCAAACAGAATGGAATCAGTACGGCAATGGAAAGCTGCGGTGTCGGAAATTATGAAGAATTTAAAGAAGCACTTCCGTACATTGACAGTACATTTATGGATATCAAACATATTGATTCTGAGAAACACCGTCAGCTGACCGGGCAGGGCAATGAACAGATCCTGGAAAATATCAAAAAAATTGCAGCATTCGGTGTACCAATCACAATTCGTACACCGGTTGTACCCGGATGTAACGATTCCATAGAAAATATCACCGGAATCGCCGGCTTTATAGCTGAAATTCCGGGAATAAAGGAATATGAGCTGTTACCGTATCACGAACTTGGAAAAAGCAAATATGATTCTCTTGGAAGAATCTATGAGCTGGATGGTATTAAGTCACCGTCGGATGAAGAAATCCGGGAACGGGTAGCAGCAGCAAATGAAATTTTACAACATTATGGAAAAACATGCTTTTATACAAAAGATAATGCACGGCATGTTATCACAACAGAGGATGTTAAATCAGCTTGAGTCACATTTTCCCCTTTGTTTATGCTGATTTTACGTTATAAAAATGAAACATCAGAAATGTGGAGATTAGAAAGGAGAACTATCACATGATGTCAAAAAGAATTGAAAGAATGAATGATATTGTTCGAAACACACAGGCAACCATTGACCTGGATCGTGCGAGACTGTTTACTGAATTTTACAGTCATCCATCTATGGATCATTACATTATCAGAAGAGCAGAGGCATTTCGCTATTTTCTGGAGAACAAAAGAATTTTTATTGATGAGGAGTCAGAACAGCTTGCAGGGCACCTTGGACCACGCTGGCAGTCAGTAGAGGTTTATCCGGATATCACATCCTGGCTGCAGACAGATCTTGAAACACTGGATACAAGAGACGAAGACAGTCTTGCATTCCTTCCGGGTGAAAAAGACGAGCTTAGAGAAATCTGCAAACAGTGGAAAGGTCATTCCTTTGGAGATTTCAGTCATGCACAGGAAGATGAGATCACGAAAAAAATGCTGGATGCGGGAATCTGTACTCATGGAATCGCAGATCAGTCAACCATGAACCATTCTCCGAATTATGAGGAACTGGTAAAACACGGATATCGTTATTATATCGATGAGTGCAAGAAAAAACTGGATGAGTTTAAAGTAAATGATGTCTATGACATGGAGCAGATCATCTCCTGGCAGGCCATGATCATCACCATGGAAGCAATTATCAGCTTTGCACACCGTTATGCAGATCTGGCAGATGAACTGGCAGAAAAATGCACAGATCCGGAGCGTGAAAAAGAGTTGCGCACGATGGCAGAAAACTGCAGAACAGTACCGGAGTTTGCGCCAAAGACATTTTTACAGGCAAATCAGCTTGTGTGGTTTAATCATCTTGCCCAGATGCTTGAGGCTGCCGGTGGAGACCATACACTTGGACGTTATGACCAGTATATGTATCCGTTTTATGAGAAAGAGGCAGCAGAAGGAAAAAGCGAAGCATATTTTATCGACATTATTAATGAGTTCAAATTAAAGATCTGTGAACTTTGGAATATCCGTTCTGAAAATGAATCCAAAGCAGATCCGGGTAACCCACTGTGGATGCATATCATGCTTGGTGGTGTGCTGCCGAATGGTAAAGACGGCTGTAATGAACTTACCAGAGTATTCCTGAGAGGAATGAAAGAACTGCAGACAGATGAGCCATGTATTTCTTTCCGCTGGCATCCGAATATTGATGAAGAAACCTTCCGTCTCGCCATCGATGTTGTAAAAGATGGAGGAAGTCATCCGGCATTTTACAATGATAATACGGCAATCGTGTATCTGCTTGGTCTTGGTTTTACACTTCGGGAAGCAAGAAACTGGGGTATCTGTGGATGTATTGAGCCGCATGTACTTGGAAAGACAGATTTTCAGAGTAATCCGGGCTACTTTAATCCGATCAAGATTTTTGAGATTGCGTTACATAATGGATATGATCCGATTTCCAAAATGCAGCTTGGACCGAAAACAGGTGATCCGCGTGAGTTTACCTGCATTGAAGATGTAATGGAAGCATACAAAGTACAGCACAATTATTTCCTTGAGAAATTTGTAAATCTGTGCAACCGGACACTGGCAGCACATGCATATGAACTGCCGACACTGATCGGTTCCTGTTTCTCTGAGGGATGTATTGAAAAGGGAAAATTACTGCAGCAGAAAGGTTCCAACCATCATTATTCCGCAATCGGTGTTACAGGTATCGCAAATATGGTAGATTCTCTGGCTGCAATTGATGAGTGTGTATTCAAAAAGCATTATCTGACAATGGATGAATTAATGAACCTGCTGGATACAAACTTTGAAGGAAGAGAAGAGATGCGTCAGCTGCTTCTGAACAAAGCTCCGAAATTCGGAAATAATAATGAGGATGTTGATAAATATGCAGGATGGCTGATTCACTTTATTGATGAATCCTTCCGTCAGTACAAAGACGCAATGGGCGGTGCATACACCATTCTTGTTGCTACACAGTCTTACAATGTTACGCTTGGTAAATTCATCGGCGCAACACCGGACGGCAGACTTGCCATGACACCGTGTGCAGATAACGTATCCCCGTCACCGGGAATGGATGTAAATGGTCCGACAGCTGTTGTAAATTCCCTTGGTTGGTGCGATGAACTTGTTCCACAGAGTGGATTATTGTTAAATCAGCGTTTTGATCCGGCAATTGTTGCAGGTGAAAAAGGAATTGACATTATTGAAAGTGTTTTCCGCGCACACTTTGCACAGAATGGTTTCCACATTCAGATCAACGTTGTAAATGATGAAACACTCCGTGCGGCACAGAAGGATCCGGAGCATTACAAACACATTCTTGTTCGTGTTGCCGGATACTCCGCTTACTTTGTAGATCTGTCAAAGGAAATTCAGGATAATATTATTGAGAGAACAATCCAGCGTGGA
Organism: Lachnospiraceae bacterium; assembly: GCA_963617435.1. GTDB lineage: Bacteria > Bacillota > Clostridia > Lachnospirales > Lachnospiraceae > Eubacterium_I. Next base: position 5,596 of record CAVEOS010000060.1, on the reverse strand, counting down.
TTATAATAAAACTAATACAGATAAGTCCTCTGTTTTCTGTAAAATGAGAGGACAGAGGATTTACTATAAGAACTGGATAAATGAGGAGGAAATGATCTGATGAAAGGGAAAAAAATGTTTCGCACCATAGAGACACATACACTGGGACAGCCGACAAGAAATGTGGTCAGCGGTTTTCCGGTGATTCCGGGGGCTACTATGGTAGAAAAATTTGAGTATATGAAGAAAAATGCGGACTGGCTGCGCACACTGTTATGTTGTGAGCCGCGTGGAAGCGATATCATGTCGGCTACTATTTTTACAGAGCCGTGTACACCGGGAACAGACATCGGTGTCTTGTATTTCGAAGTCAGTGGATGGATGGCTATGTGCGGACACGATACCATCGGAGCAACGGTTGCGCTGATTGAAAGTGGTATGGTGGAAGTGACAGAACCAATCACAAAAATTAATCTTGATACAGCTGCCGGTGTCGTAAACGTTGAGGCAGTAGTAAAAGACGGCGTGGTAGAAAAAGTATCTTTCCTGAATGCACCGGCGGTCGTATTGAATCCGGATGCAGTGATCAAGACAGAAGAATGGGGAGATCTGAAAATTGATGTTTCCTGGGGCGGCAATGTATACGCACTGCTTCCGGCAGAATCTGTAGGTCTGGAAATCAAACCGGAGAATGCGTCGGAACTGATCCGTGTTGCACAGATTATCGGAAAATACGCAAATGAACAGCTTACCATTAAGCATCCGACACTGGATTTCGTGGATCATGTGTCACATGTGGAATTTTACGGAGAACCAAAGAGTCCGGATGCAGACATCCAGAACTGTGTGGTAGCGTTACCGATCACGATTGACAGATCTCCGTGTGGAACGGGAACTTCTGCGAAATGTGCATTACTCTACCATCATGGTGAATTGAAAGAAGGGGAAACATTCGTACATGAGAGTATTATCGGATCAAAATTCACCTGCAAGCTGGAGGAAGTAACAGAGGTTGGCGGTGTTCCGGCAGTGAGACCGCTGATTTCAGGAAACGCAGTGATTACCGGATTTGCAACATGGATTCTGGATCCGAAAGATCCGTTCCCAGAGGGATTTTCTTTAAATTAACACAGGCATTTACAAACAAAATGGAAATAATAAGGAGAGTATATTGATGAATACAGCAAAAAAAGGCGACTGGGTACGTATCCATGCCGTTGTTTTAAAAGCAGAGGAAAGAACTGCAAAACTTCCGGAAGATACACAGAAATGTGATCTTGAAATGTGGACAAAAGGAACACTTCTTGAAGATGCATCTATTGGAGATGAAGTAACGATTGAAACTGCAGTGGGACGAAAAGAAAAAGGAATTCTGGTAGAAATTCATCCGTATTATACACACAGTTATGGAAAATTTGTACCGGAAATTATTGAGATCGACAAGCAGTTACGAGAGATTATGGGAGGTGAGCAGTAATGGCACTGGCAAAAGATTATAAGTCTGTAATGGGACGTTCCAACGATATTATGAAAGAAGCACTTGGAATTGATTACAATGATTTCGAGTCCGGCTCCATCGCGTTTGATTATGAAGGGCTGATGGAAGCAACTGGTTATACACTGGAAAAAATCGCTGAGATTCAGTCGAGAACAGCAGTTGGAAATACACCGATGATTGAATTGAGAAACCTTACTGCACTTGCAAGAAAATATGCAAAACCAGGATATGGAGCAAGAATTTTTGCCAAAGATGAAGCTGCAAATGCTTCCGGAAGCTTTAAAGCAAGAAGAGCTGCCTGCGCGGTTGCTCATGCCAAAAAACTTGGTTATAAAGGAGTCATGGCAGCAACTTCCGGAAATTACGGCGCTGCAGTTGCTTCTCAGGCAGCCATGCAGGGACTGAAATGCATTATTGTACAGGAGTGCTATGATTCCCACGGTATTGGTCAGCCGGAGATCGTAGAGAAAGCAAGAAAATGTGAGGCATATGGTGCGGAAGTAATCCAGCTGACTGTTGGACCGGAATTATTTTACACATTCTTATCCGTACTGGAAGATACCGGATATTTCAATGCTTCCCTGTATTCTCCATTTGGTATTGCCGGAATTGAAACACTGGGTTATGAAATTGCGACACAGTGCCGTCAATTAACGGGCAAAGATCCGGATATGGTTGTCTGCACAAATGCGGGTGGAGGCATGATCACAGGAACAGCGCGCGGTTTACAGAGAGCCGGTGCAAAAAATGTGGAAATGGTAGCAGCATCTATTGACCTGACAGGTTTACATATGGCATCTGACAGTCAATTCAATAAGAAATCCTGCACAACCGGTCATACAGGTTTTGGTGTTCCATATGCAACAGACCCGGATCATTCCGATGTACCGCGCAGTGCTGCGAGACCACTTCGTTATATGGATCGCTATGTAACTGTAAAACAGGGAGATGTTATGTATATGACAGAGGCTCTGGCTAATCTGGAAGGTATTGAGCGTGGACCGGCAGGAAATACTGCTCTTGCAGCAGCATTCTCACTGGCACAGGAATTGCCGGAAGACGGCGTGATCGTAATCAGTGAAACAGAGTACACTGGAGCCGGAAAACATATTCAGCCTCAGATGGATTTTGCAAGAGATCATGGTATTGAAATCCGTTTTGGTGATCCGAACAAAGAGGATAAACCGGGTGAAAATCTGATCCTTCCGGCAAATCCGGGACTGATCCGTCATGAAGAGGCAGATATCAACCATTTCCGTCAGTCTCTGATCCGTAAAGCAGTGAAAAAATCCGGAGTAGAAGTACCGACACAGGAAGACCTGGAATTCCTTGCAGCAGAGACAAAGACAGATGTTGATTTTGTAAAAGAAACATTAAACTTATAAGAAGAAAGGCAATAGAATGAGTTTTATCAGTGAAATCAGTACGACACAATTAGCTAAAGGAAAAAATGCAACGCAGGATAAAGTATTTGAATTACTGGAAAAGATGCAGATTCCTTATGAATGTGTGGAAAATGATATTGTAGAAACAATGGAAGAGTGCAAAGAATTGGACGAGGCACTTGGCACAGAAATCCGTAAAAGTCTTCTGGTGCGTGATCAGAAAAAACTGAGATTTTATCTGGTTGTTATGCCGGCAGAAAAAAGATGCAACATGGCAGCATTAGCACAGAAACTGGGAGAGACCAAACTTTCCTTTGCGTCAGAAAACAGTATGCTGGAGCTGCTTGACTGTCATCCGGGTTCTGCTTCTGTTATGGGAACCATAAATGATACAGAAAACCGTGTTCAGGTAGTTGTTGATAAAGAGGTTGCAGAGGACGAATGGTTTGGCTGCAATCCTGGTATCAACACGGCACATTTAAAAATACACACAAAAGATTTGCTGGACAAGGTTCTACCGGAAATGCACCATAAGGCAAGAATCCTCAGTCTTTAAAAAACAAAACCTAACCCCAATATAATAACCAACAAACCCTTACTTTTCTTTCCTATTTTAAAATATACGATAAAATACAAAACCGCTGCAGATCTGGCCAGTCTGCGGCGGTTTACATCATTTTTAAGGTTGTAAAGATATTATTAAATTGCCTGAATGACTGCTTCATGGTATGATAATCATATTGAGTAAGAGGTAGAGTTTATAGATTGTTACACACTATGAAATAGGAGGCTGTTGCGATGAAAGAAATAAACATTCCGGTTGGAATTTCAGATTTTAAAGAGATTCGCAAAAATGGTTATTACTATGTAGATAAAACCTTTTTGATCAAAGAATTACTGAAGACAACAGCGACTAAAGTTACATTGATCACCAGACCGCGCCGTTTTGGAAAGACTATGGCGATGAGTATGCTGGCGGATTATTTTGATATAAGAGAAAACAGTCAGGATCTGTTTGATGGTCTTGAAATTTTAAAAGAAACAGATTTATGCAAAGAATGGATGAATCAGTGGCCGGTAGTATTTTTATCTTTGAAAGACATCGATGGTTTGAATTTTGCGGATGCTTATGATCGGTTGGTTGTTCAGATTTCCAATTTGTACAAAAATTACACATATCTGCTTGACTGCGATAAAATCGATCCGGATGACAGACAGGTTTTTCTTGATATGAAAGCTGGAAAAGCTGAAAAAGCACAGGTTTTTCAGGCACTTCGTACACTGATGCGAATGCTGCAGATTTATCACCAGAAGAAAGTAATTCTGTTGTTGGATGAATATGATGTGCCGATCGCAAAGGCAAGCAGTAATGGGTATTACAATCAGATGCTGGATGTGATGAAAGGCATTATGAGTACGGCATTGAAAGATAACACGTCATTGCAATTTTCTGTTGTGACAGGGTGTTTGCGTATTGCGAAAGAAAGTGTTTTTACCGGAACGAATAATTTTGTGACAGACAGTATTACGGATTCCAGATATAATGAATTTTTTGGATTTACGCAGGCAGAGATAGATCAAATTTTAGAAGATGCGGATGCAGGCAGACATGCGGAAAGTGTAAAACACTGGTATGATGGATACCATTTTGGAAATGTGGATGTTTATTGCCCCTGGGATCTGATGAATTATCTGTGTAATTTGCAGCGTAATCCGGAAGCAAAACCAGATAGCTATTGGAAAAACACCAGTGACAATGCGATCATCCGTTCCTTTATTGATTATGCAGGAAGCAGCATTACGAAAAAATTGGAGACTTTGCTTGCAGGAGGCTATATCGTAGAGCAGATTGATGAGAGTCTGACCTATGATTATCTGCATTCTTCAGAGGAAAATCTGTGGAGTATTTTGTATCTGACTGGTTATCTGACGACGGTACGAGAAGAAGAGTTATCAACTTCTGTAGCAGATGGATTCTCAGCGTTGGTGATTCCAAATGCGGAGATTCAGGAAATTTTTGAAACAACGGTAATGAAATGGTTCAGTGACAATGCAAAGACATGGAGTCGACAAAATCTGTTCGATGCTGTGTGGAAAAATGACTGCGAATTACTGACACAGGAAATGAATAAACTGTTGCGAAAAACAATCAGTTATCACGACTATAAAGAGGATTTTTACCATGCGTTTCTTGCCGGTATTTTTGCAGGAGCAGGGTATTCGGTGGAGTCCAATAAAGAACATGGAGAAGGTCGCAGCGATATCGTAGTCAGTGATATTGTCAATGGTCGTGTAGCGGTGTTTGAGGTTAAAAAGTCAGATGCGCTTGCAGATTTAATATCAGATTGTGAAGCCGCACTTGCTCAGATTGATGATCGGATGTATGCGAAAGAATTTGAGGATGATTACGACGAAGTATTGTGTTATGGGATTTCATTTTTCAAGAAGCGTTGTCTGGTGAAAGGGATAAACGGTCAGCAATAATACGATTTGTAGTATAGATGATAGATCGATTTAGACAGGAGAAAATTATGTCAAAAGTATTCAATACAACTGCTGTATGTATACCGGAAGAACATTATATGGTAGACAGTGCATCGAATAATCAGGTTTTTCTGGATTTTTTAGGACAGCTTCGTGCACAGTATATCAATCGTTTTCAACAAGCGGCATTCAAATCGGTTATCTTAGCAGGTGTGTATGATGTGAAAAATCTCAGACATAAAATCAGACC
>CAVEOS010000059.1:0-17714 GCA_963617435.1 Lachnospiraceae bacterium | reverse complement strand
CTTGTGTACAATAGATTTAAAAGATGGGAATCTGTTCGCCATGTAGATATGGTAGCTGATCTGGAGGAAGCATTTGGTGTGTTCTTTGAGACCCTGGACATTACATCTTTCAGCACTTACAGCAAAGGAATTGAGATCCTGGAAAAACTTGGTGTGGATATGAGTAAATAAGAGATTTTTCGAGAAGTTTCTTATGAAAGTATCATTTGAGAGAATACGTCATGAGAATAAAAGATAATCTTTAAGAAGGATTATTGATAAAAAGAAGGTATAACAATGTATTTTGATATGGAATTAAAACCTGCAGACCGCCCTGCATTGCAGACGGATACAGGCATTTGCATTACATACGGTGAGCTGCGTGAGCAGATTGCAGAATTCAGACATGCAGTCCGCCAGCGCAGCTTTGTTTTTTTATTATGTGAAAATACACCGGGGGCGGTGATCGGATATCTGGGATGCTTAAATGCAGGGGCAGTACCCTTGTTGCTGAATGCTGAGCTGGATGAAACGCTGCTGCAGGAAATGTATGAACGGTATCAACCGGAGTATGTATGGATGCCGAAGAAACGTGCAGAGACATGGAAGCCGGTCTGTTTAGCGGAAAAACAGAAAACAGGAGACGGAGACTTTCCTAAAAATGATGTGAGAAATTGTGCGATTGGATATGAAAAAGCAGAGTATGTCTTATATCAGGCCGGAGCACCAGAATGTGAACTGCATCCGGAGCTGGCATTGCTGCTGGCAACTTCCGGAAGTACCGGAAGCCCGAAGCTGGTGCGCCTGTCACGGCAGAATCTGGAAAGCAATGCAGTGTCGATTATGGAATATCTGAAACTGACAGAGTCAGAGCGCGCGATCACCTGTCTGCCGATGCAGTATACCTATGGATTGTCCGTGATGAACAGTCATTTTCAGGCTGGAGCCTGTGTGCTACTGACCACCAGCAGTGTGGTACAGCAGCAATTTTGGGACTATTTCAAATCAGCAGAGGGAAGCGGTCTGGTAGGAGTTCCATACACGTATGAACTGTTTCGACGTCTGCATCTGTTTGATGACCGGGCGCTAAAACCGGGAGAACAACCCTGGTATCAGCATCTTCGTTATATGACGCAGGCGGGGGGTAGACTGCCGGAACCACTGCAGCAGAAGGTTGGAACCTGGGCGAAAGCGCATGACATTGAATTTGTGGTGATGTATGGCCAGACCGAGGCAACTGCTCGGATGAGTTATCTGCCGGCAGACCATTGCCTGGAAAAATTCGGCAGTATCGGCATAGCGATTCCGGGTGGAACCTTCCATCTGGAAGATGTTGATCCGACAACCGGTGTCGGAGAACTGATCTATGAGGGACCAAACGTAACGCTTGGTATGGCGGAATGCCGCGGGGATCTGAAGAACGGTGATGAACGTCAGGGCGTTTTACATACCGGAGATCTGGCAAGAGTTGATGAAGATGGCTTTTATTATATTGCCGGTCGTAAAAAACGGTTTCTGAAGATTTTCGGAATCCGTGTCGGCTTGGATGAATGTGAGCGTATTTTGCAAAAAGCCTATGCAGAGGTTGACTGTGAATTTGTATGTGTGGGAACAGACGATCATTTACAGATTTATACGACGGATCAGGCTTGTGCTCAAACCGCAGCAGAACTGCTGGCAGACCGTCTGCACATAAGCAATCGTGCGGTACAGGCTTATTATATCGCGGAAATTCCAAAAAATGCTTCCGGAAAAACGCAGTACAGTAAATTGCAGGGGGAAGTGAAGAAATAAAAGGAGTTTCAATTAGTAAGTTGATTGTTTATCAGCTAAGAAATTGTAAAGTGAATTAATGGAACAAGTATAGAAGAATGTAAAGCGTATTTTTGCATGAAGGAGGGGAGAATCTTGGAGGAAAAAAGAGTGCATGAAGTATATCTTTTAGAAGAAGCGCAGAAAGATGAACTACTCACCACACAGTTAAAAGAACTGACGAATTATCACAGGGAACATTGTCCGGCCTATGCCCGCATGCTGGAAGCTTCCGGCTTCGATGCGTCAAAGGTAACACATTACAGTGATCTTCCGTTTCTCCCGGCAGGATTATTTAAGCGGATCACATTGAGCAGCATGCCGACAGATGAGGAAGATGATTATAAAGTCGTGACATCTTCCGGGACAAGCAGCATGACATCCAGAATCGTGCTGGATGGGGAGACACGGACGCGTCAGCAGGTGGCACTGGCAAAAATCGGTGGAGATTTTCTTGGAAAAAAGAGACTGCCGATGCTGGTGATCGATGCACCTTCGGCACTGGCCGGAATGAATCAGTTTTCGGCGCGAACGGCAGGTATCCGTGGATTTTTCCTGTTTGGCAGATATCGCACGTTTGCCTTAAAGGAAGATATGTCACTGGATCTGGAAACGCTAGATGACTTTCTGGAAAAGTACGGAAAGGAACCGTTTCTGATTTTTGGATTTACATTCCTGATCTGGCAGTATCTGGTGCTGGCGCTGGAGCAGTCAGGTTTGAAAAAAAATCTGTCACAGGGCATCTTAGTGCATGGTGGTGGATGGAAAAAACTGGCATCCCAGGCGGTGTCAAAACAGGAATATAAAGCAAGACTGCAGCAGGTTTGCGGTATTACCAAAGTGCATGATTATTACGGAATGGCAGAGCAGGCGGGCAGTATTTTTATGGAATGTGAGTGTGGACATTTACATGCTTCTGATTATTCCGGAATTTTGTTCCGGAGAGCCTCTGATTTTTCTCTCTGTGACGTCGGAGAGCGGGGAATTATTCAGGTGTTGTCGACGCTTCCGGAAAGCTATCCGGGGCACAGTATTCTGACGGAAGATGAGGGACGGCTGCTTGGCGTGGATGACTGTCCCTGTGGACGAAAAGGTGCTTATTTTGAGGCGTTTGGCAGACTGAAACATGCGCAGATCCGGGGATGTTCGGATACCTTTCAGAAGAAATGAACACGTTAGTGGGATTATGCTATAGGACTGATTTCGTGTGGCATAAACAGATGATACAGGATAGCATTTATAAAATCAGGAGCGAAAACTATGGAAGATAGAAATAATAATTGGCAAAATTCCATTCAATTTTTACAAGGTGATGTGAGCGTTCTGGAACAATTTGCAGAACAGAGACCATATATTCCTTTTTCAGAAGAAACCATCGATTTCCTGGGTGCTTTATATCAGGCACTTCGAAAAGAAAACCGAAGTGTACAGGCAGCAGATCTGGCAGCATTTTCTTTCTGGTGCAGGAAAGGAAATTTATGTCATATCCGGGAGCAGTATGTACGTCAATGGAATGGGAAAAAGGTGATCGGCAGAGGTGTGGCATTTCACATTGTTCCGTCCAATATTCCGGTACTGTTTGCCTTTAGCATGGTGGCATCTTTGCTGGCGGGAGATCCGGTGGTGTTGCGTCTTCCGCAGAATGAGACGGTGCAGGAGCAGGTGATCTTATCGGCGCTCAGACAGGTGATGGAAGTGCAGCCGGAATGGAAAAAACGGATTGTGATCCTTCGTTATGGCCATAGAAAAGAGGTTACCGATGCGCTCTCAAAGCTTTGTCAGGTGCGCGTGATCTGGGGCGGTGACCACAGCATTCAGGAAATTCAAAAGTCTGCATTAGAGCCGGGCAAAACAGAGCTTGCCTTTGCAGATCGCCGTTCCGCAGCAGTATTGCGGGCAGATGAAATTTTGCAAAAAGAAGATTTGACGGATATCGTGCGCAGATTTTATAATGATACGTATTTGAATGATCAGAATGCGTGTTCCTCGCCGTCCCTGCTTTACTGGCTTGGTTCCCCACAACAGGTGGCCTCTGCTCATGAAAAATTCTGGAAAGCAGCGGCACCTTACATTCAGAGCCGTTATGAACTGGGGGCACATCTTGCCGTGCAGAAGTGGGAACAGGCCATGTATCTTGCAGCGACAAAAGAAAATGTAAAAATCCAGAAGTTTGGCAACGAAGTCGTACTGGTTAAGCTGCCGGAATTTTTTCCGGATATATGGGAACTGACCGTTCCGGGCGGATTCTTTTTGGAGTGCAGTGGAGAAACACTGGAAGGATTGTACCCAGCTTTGACAAGAAAGTGTCAGACGTTAACTTGTATAAATGAAGCCGAATGTACGGAAACTGCAGAAATGCTGATCAACGCAGGTGTTTTTGGTGTGGACCGGATCGTACAGATCGGACATGCACTGGATTTTTCCTTAATCTGGGACGGCATGGACCTGATCGCACAGATGAGTCGGGAAATCGTATGCGGCTAGAATGTGGCAGTATTTGTGCGATTTTTGAACCTGTAAAAAGTCCTTGCATCTTTTAGGAGAGTGTGATATCTTATAAATAAGAATATGTTGTATGTAGTAAGAGTGGGCGTGAGTCCACTCTTCGTTGTTGTTATAGTGAAACCTGAGAAAGAAGGTGACAAATATGTCAAAACGTGAAGATTACGAAGCACGCACAGAAGCATTATTACTTCCTATTATGGAAGAGATGAATTTTGAACTGGTGGATGTGGAGTATGTAAAGGAAGGCAGCACCTGGTATCTGCGTGCCTACATTGATAAAGAAGGCGGCATTACCGTCAATGACTGTGAGGCAGTAGCCCGCAGAATGAACGATCTGCTGGATGAGGAAGATTTCATCGCAGATTCTTATGTATTTGAGGTGAGCTCCCCTGGACTTGGAAGACCGCTGAAAAAGGAAAAAGATTACAAGAGAAGCATGGGGAAAGAATTAGAGATCCGCACTTACCGTGCAATCAACCGTCAGAAAGAGTTTTACGGAATTCTGACTTCATATACAGATGATACTGTTACAATTCGCACCGAAGAGGACGAAGAACTGACATTTCAGAAAAACGAGATCGCACTGATCAGACTGGCATTTGATTTTTAGGCATTCGAAGAACAGGAGGAAAAGAAAAAATGGCTAAAAGCAGCAAAAACAGCAAAAACTCTGATAGCAGAGAGTTACTGGAAGCGTTAACAATTTTAGAGAAAGAAAAAAACATCAGCAAAGAGACACTTCTGGAAGCGATTGAAAACTCTTTACTGACCGCATGTAAAAACCATTTCGGAAAAGCAGACAATATCAAAGTTTCCATCGATCCGGAGACATGCGAATATCATGTATGGGCAGAGAAAACCGTTGTACAGGAGGTAGAAGATCCTCTGACAGAGGTAAGCTTTGCAGAAGCAATGATGATGAATGGAAATTACGGTCTGGGCGATGTGATCCATGAGGAGATCCATTCCAAAGATTTCGGACGTATTGCAACTCAGAACGCAAAGAACGTGATTTTACAGAAAATCCGTGAAGAAGAGCGTAAAGTGATCTATGATCAGTATTACGGAAAATCAAAAGATATCGTAACAGGTGTTGTTCAGCGTTATATTGGCAATAATGTAAGCATCAATCTTGGTAAAGTAGATGCTGTCCTCAGCGAAAACGAGATGATCCCGGGTGAGACATTTGAGCCGACAGACCGTATCAAGGTATATGTGATGGATGTAAAATCTACTTCCAAAGGACCGAAAGTACTTGTATCCAGAACACATCCGGAACTGGTAAAACGCCTGTTTGAAGCAGAAGTTGCGGAGGTTCGTGACGGTATCGTTGAGATCAAGAGCATTGCCCGTGAGGCAGGAAGCCGTACAAAAATGGCTGTATGGTCCAATGATCCGGATGTTGATCCGGTAGGCGCATGCGTAGGTATGAACGGTGCCCGCGTCAATGCCATCGTAGAAGAGTTAAACGGTGAGAAGATCGACATCATCAACTGGAATGAGAATCCGGCTATGCTCATCGAGAATGCATTAAGCCCGGCAAAAGTTATCTCTGTTATCGCAGATGCAGAGGAAAACAAGGCAAAAGTTGTTGTACCGGATTATCAGCTTTCCCTGGCCATCGGTAAAGAAGGACAGAATGCCCGTCTGGCAGCCCGCCTGACAGGATTCAAGATTGATATCAAGAGTGAGACACAGGCAAGAGAAGCTGGTGATTTCATGGATTACGAAGAAGATTACGAGGATGAAGAGTTCACAGAAGATGATCTGAATCTGGATGAGGATTTTGATGAGACATCTTATGAGGGCGAGGATTCCTGCGAAGAAGATGATTTCGCAGCAGAAGAGGATAACGAGAATGACTAAGAAAAGTCCGATGCGCATGTGTGTGGGATGTCACGAAATGCGGGAAAAAAGAGATATGATCCGTGTTTTGAAAATGCAGGACAATACATTCTGCATTGATCCGGCGGGCCGCAAAAACGGCCGAGGTGCATATCTGTGCAAAAATCCGGCCTGCCTGGAACTGGCAGTGAAGAATCACGGATTGGAACGTTCATTCAAAATGAGTATACCAAAAGAAATAGTTGCAGATTTAACAGAGGAGATGAAAACGATTGCAGAATAACAGGATTTTATCCAGTCTGGGCCTTGCGCAGAAAGCAGGCTGTATCGCCAGCGGCGAGTATGCGGTGGAAAAAGCAGTAAAAGGCGGTCAGGCATGCCTGGTGATCGTGGCAGAGGATGCTTCGGATAACACGAAGAAAAAAATGAGAAATATGACAGACTTCTATGAGACACCTCTGTATGTTTACGGAAGCAAAGATGATCTGGGTCATTGCATCGGCAAAGAATACCGCTCTATGGTAGCGGTTCTGCAGCCGGGTTTCGCAAAATCTGTCATGAAGCAGCTTGACAATAGACCAACAACTGAATAGGGAGGAACTGGAATGGCAAAAATTAGAGTTCATGAGATCGCAAAAGAATATGATGTACCGGCAAAGGAAGTAATTTCTTTCCTTCATGGACATAATATAGAAGTAACAAATTTAAGTTCACTGGAAGATAACGCAGTGGCATTAGTCAGAGGAAAATACGGAAAGCAGGCAGGCGCTGAGGCAAAAGAGCGTCCGAAGAAAAAAGCAAGCATTTCCGCTGTATACAATCCTCAGAACAGCAAGATGGGTAACCGTCGTCCGAACGGAAACCGCAATGACCGTAATGGAGACCGCCCGCAGCGTAACAACAGTGACAGACCACGCAATAACAACGGTGAGAGACCGCAGCGCAGCAACAATGGAGACCGCCCACAGAGAAACAATGGTGAGAGACCGCGTTTCGATGGCGAGCGTCAGCAGAGAAACAACGGTGATAGACCACGTTTCGACGGAGAACGTCAGCAGCGCAATAATGGTGACAGACCGCAGAGAAGATACGGTGACAGACCAAACAGACAGGAAAATGGTGATAGAAATGGCCGTTATGAAAGAAAAGACAACAATAATCAGAAAGGCTTCCAGGGCAATCGCGGCGGCGGTAATAATTTTGGAGGTAATCGAAACAATCGACAGGACGGTCAGAATCGTTCGAGAGAGACGAGAGGACGTTTAGATCAGGAAATCTCACGTATGAACCGTGACAGTGCAAAGGCACCAATCGAGGAGTTACGTGGAAAAGAGAATACACACGCAAATAAAAAGAAAAACAAACAGGATTACGAGAGAAAGAACCGCAAACAGGAGCAGTATGTAAACCTGGAAAAGAAGACCGGACACAAAAAACGGAATGCGCAGCCACAGCCGCAGACAGAAAAGAAGACAGATGAAGTTCGCAGCATCTCTCTGCCGGAAGTTATGACAGTTCGTGAGCTGGCAGAGCGTATCGATGTACCGGCTTCCAAAGTGGTAGAAAAATTATTTATGCAGGGTATCCTTGCAACCGTAAACCAGGAAGTGGATTACGAGAAAGCAGAAGAAATCGCACTGGAGTTCAACTGCATCGCAGAGAAGGAAGAGAAAGTGGATGTTATCGCAGAACTTCTGAAAGAGGAAGAAGAGGATGAAAACACACTGGTTTCCAGACCGCCGGTTGTATGTGTTATGGGACACGTTGACCATGGTAAGACATCCCTGCTGGATGCAATCCGTGAGACTCATGTAACAGACCGTGAGGCAGGTGGTATCACACAGCACATCGGTGCATCTGTGGTACAGATCAACGGACAGAAGATCACATTCCTTGATACACCGGGTCATGAGGCATTTACAGCCATGCGTATGCGTGGAGCAAACTCCACAGATATTGCAATCCTGGTAGTTGCTGCCGATGACGGAATCATGCCACAGACCATTGAGGCCATCAGCCATGCAAAAGCAGCAGGTATCGAGATCATCGTAGCAATCAACAAGATTGATAAAGAGGGCGCAAACATCGACTATGTAAAACAGGGTCTTGCAGAGCAGGGACTGATCCCGGAAGACTGGGGCGGAAGCACCATCTGTGTACCGGTATCCGCACGTACCGGCGAAGGTATCACAGAACTTCTTGAAATGGTACTGCTGACAGCAGATATCCTGGAGTTGAAAGCAAATCCGAAGAGAAATGCCCGTGGTCTTGTTATCGAGGCACAGTTGGACAAAGGACGTGGTGCAGTTGCAACTGTTCTGGTTCAGAAAGGTACACTGAAAGTCGGCGAGCCGATCGCAGCAGGAAGCAGCTATGGTAAAGTACGTGCCATGATCGACGATAAGGGAAGACGTGTCAAAGAGGCAGGTCCGTCCACACCGGTAGAGATCCTTGGACTGAGCAGTGTTCCGAATGCCGGTGAAGTATTTGTGGCCTGCGATTCTGAGAGAGATGCAAGAAGCTTTGCAGAGACATTTGTATCCCAGAACAGAGAGAAGATGCTCGAAGAGACCAGATCCAGAATGTCTCTGGATGATCTGTTCTCCCAGATCCAGACAGGTAATTTAAAAGAACTTGAACTGATCGTAAAAGCAGACGTTCAGGGTTCCGTAGAGGCTGTAAAACAGAGTCTGACAAAACTTTCCAACGAGGAAGTTGTTGTAAAAGTAATCCATGGCGGCGTTGGTGCCATCAACGAGTCCGACGTTTCCCTGGCTTCTGCATCCAATGCGATCATCATCGGATTTAACGTAAAACCGGATGCGACTGCAAAAGCAACTGCAGAGCAGGAGAAAGTAGACATCCGTCTGTACTCCGTTATTTACAAGGCCATCGAAGATATCGAGGCAGCCATGAAAGGTATGCTGGATCCGATCTTTGAGGAGAAAGTCATTGGTCATGCAGAAGTTCGTCAGATCTTCAAAGCTTCCGGTGTCGGCAACATCGCAGGTTCTTATGTTCTGGACGGTGTGTTTGAGCGTAACTGCAAGGTTCGTATCACAAGAGAAGGCAAACAGATCTTCGAGGGTGATCTGGCTTCTCTGAAACGTTTCAAAGATGACGTAAAAGAAGTAAAAGCCGGCTATGAGTGTGGTCTTGTATTTGAAGGATTTAACGACATTGCAGAGTTTGATGTCGTAGAAGCATATAAGATGGTAGAAGTACCTAGATAGGCTGGAGATGACAGAATATGAGAAAAAACAGTATTAAAAATACACGTTTAAACGAAGAGGTAATGCGTGAATTATCCACCATTATCCGCAATGAGATCAAAGATCCGCGCATCCATCCGCTGACCACTGTGTCAGCGGTGCAGGTTGCACCGGATCTGAAAACCTGTAAAGTGTATATCAGCGTGCTTGGTGACAAAAAAGAAAAAGAAGACACCATTGCAGGCCTGAAAAATGCAGCCGGCTACGCACGCCGCTGTCTGGCTCAGTCCCTGAATCTGAGAAATACACCGGAATTAAGATTTATTCTGGACGAATCCATCGAGTATGGTATTGAGATGTCCAAGAAAATTGATGCACTGACAGGCGGTAAAGAGGAAGAATAAGAGGATGAGTATGATTTCATTAGATTCATATCTGGATGGGATCACTACCGTTGCCATTTCCGGTCATATCCGGCCGGATGGCGACTGTGTAGGTTCCTGTCTTGCTGTATACAACTACATTTGTGACAATTATCCGGACATTATGGTCGATCTGTATCTGGAACCGATTCCGGATAAATTCCTGTTTCTGAAAAATGCAGATAAGATCCGTCATATGAAAGAAACGGACGGCAAAAAAGAGTACGATCTTTTTATTGCACTGGACTGCGGTGATGTGGGACGGCTTGGCCTGTCCGGTCAGTATTTCGAAGTGGCCAAAAGCACATTTTGCGTGGATCATCATATCAGCAACCAGTCTTTTGCGGATTTTAATTATATTTTCCCAAATGCAAGCTCTACTTCAGAACTGGTCTATCAGCTGATGGATGCGGATAAGATCACGAAAGAGATCGCGGAATGTATTTATCTTGGAATCGTACATGATACCGGCGTATTCCAGTATTCCTGCACGTCTTCCAAAACCATGGAGATTACGGGAAAACTAATGGATAAAGGAATCAATTATTCCAGAATCGTAGACGAGACATTTTATATCCGCACCTTTGCGCAGCAGCAGATTCTTGGAAAAGCACTGATGGATGCAGAACTTCATTTTGACGGAAAATGCATTTCCAGCGTGATCAAACGGAAACAGCTGGAAAAATTCCATGTGGAGCCGAAAGATCTTGACGGTATTGTGAGTACACTGCGTTCCACCGCAGGTGTGGAGACCGCTGTGTTTGTATACCCGAATGAAAATGATACTTATAAAGTCAGCCTGCGTTCCGCTTCTTATGTGGATGTGGCTGAAATTGCCGTTGGATTCGGCGGCGGCGGACATTGCCGTGCAGCCGGTGCTTCCATTCAGGGAAAAGCAGATGAAGTCCTCAAAAAAGTGCTTGCAAAGATTGAAAAGCAGTTAAAGAACAAAGAGGAAGACGGATGTACAACGGAATCATAAATGTATACAAAGAAAAAGGTTATACTTCTTTCGATGTAGTGGCCCGGATGCGGGGCATCTGCGGTCAGAAAAAGATCGGTCATACCGGAACGCTGGATCCGGATGCGGAAGGTGTACTGCCGGTCTGCCTTGGAAAGGCGACAAAAGTCTGCGATATGCTGATAGATTCGGATAAAGTATATCGAGCGGTAATGCAGCTTGGCGTGGAGACGGATACGCAGGATCTGACGGGAACTGTGTTAAAAACAGGGGAAACATCAGAACTGACCGAGGCAGAAGTGAGAGAAACGATTCAGGGATTTCAGGGAGAAATCCTTCAGGTTCCGCCGATGTACTCTGCGTTGAAAGTAAATGGAAAGAAATTGTGTGATCTGGCCAGAGCCGGTGTGACTGTAGAGCGCAAGGCAAGACCGGTCACGATTTACGCGATTCAGGTGGAAAGCATAGAACTTTCGTATGTAACGATGACGGTTTCCTGCTCCAAGGGTACCTATATTCGTACCCTGTGCCATGACATCGGACAGAAACTTGGCTGCGGTGCTGCCATGAAGAGTCTGGTGCGGCTTCAGGCAGCAGGATATCGTATCGAAGATGCATATAAACTGGATAAGCTGCAGGAGTTCAAAGAAAACGGCACATTAAAAGATGTGGTGACACCGATCGAACAGGTATTTGAAGTGTATCCGGTGCTGACAGCAAAGCCGGAATTTGACATTATGTTGAAAAACGGCAATAAGATGGCATTACAGCAGTTTCAGGAGAAATTAGAATTACAGTCCGGAATAAAAGTTCGTGTTCGGATGTCAGATGGACGATTTGCAGCCGTTTATGAATACCGGGAAGATCTCGGACTGTTCCGTCCGTCAAAAATGTTTTTGGAGGATTAACGAGTAAGGATGAAATATATAAAAGATACATTGGATTTTAAAATTGAAGAACCTTCGGTTATCACTCTGGGAAAGTTTGACGGTCTGCACAGTGGCCATCGTTACCTGATGGAGGCTATGCAGAAAGGCAAGGAGCAGGGACTGAAATGCGTGATTTTTACCTTTGACATTCCACCGAAAGCGATTCACAAAGATACCTATAATGTATTATCTACCAATGAAGAAAAAGCACATATTTTTGCGGAAGCAGGAGTGGATTACCTGATTGAATGCCCGTTTACCGATGATTTTCGTCAGCTTTCTCCTTATGCATTTTTGCAGATGCTGAAGGGAAAAATCAATGTAAAAATGATCGTGGCAGGCACGGATTTTCATTTCGGATACCAGCGTGCCGGTTCCTTTCAGGAATTGCAGCAGTACGCGGATGATCTCGGATACGAAGCGGTGATCGTCAAGAAAAAACAGTACAAAGGCGAGGATATCAGCAGTACGAGAATCCGTAAGGAGATCGCAGAAGGACATATGGAAGAAGCCAATTATCTGCTTGGCTATTCTTATTTTCTTACCGGTCCGGTGCTTCACGGCAACGAGATCGGGCGAACCATCGGAATCCCGACGGCAAATCAGCGTCCGGAAGAATTTAAACTGCTTCCACCAAAGGGTGTGTATGCAGTAGAGGTTCTGGCAGATGGAAAGCAGTATGACGGTATCAGCAATGTGGGATGCAAGCCGACCATCGAAGGTGTCAATCCTATGGGCGTGGAGACGTTTCTGTTTGACTACTCCGGAAATTTGTACGGAAAGGATATCAAAGTATCGTTCCTGAAGTTTATCCGCCCGGAGCGGAAATTTGGTTCGCTGGCAGAATTAAAGGCACAGATGGATCGGGATATTCTGGTTTGCAAGGAATATCTAGGTACAGTTCACTCATCACATATATGCAGGAAATGATCATGCTTGCATGAGGAATTACCTGCATGTATAGTGATGAAGAGAGCGCCTTTTTATGAGCAAAAGGAGTTTTAGTCTTCTTGAAGCAAGTTCAAGAAGTATCGCTCGCAAGCGAGCTCTTTTGCGAATGGCGCGTGTGAACTGTAACAATATATGAAAAAGTAGTTTACAAGTCAGATGGAATATGATATATTGGTTAGGCGTGAGTAAAAAGCCCATACTCAGTACCCGGACACTCCGACCGGTACTTAGTAAACACGCGTGATTGGGCGATTATTAAAAATAAAGGAGGAAATCAAGATGATTTCAAAAGAAAAAAAAGCAGCGATTATGGCAGAGTATGGTAGAACACCAAACGATACAGGATCACCGGAAGTACAGATCGCAATCTTAACAGCAAGAATCCAGGAGCTCACAGAGCATCTGAAAGAGAACCCGAAGGATCATCATTCCAGAAGAGGTCTTCTGAAAATGGTTGGTCAGAGACGTGGTATGCTTGCTTACCTTCAGAAAAAAGATCTGGAAGGTTATCGTGCACTGATCGCAAAATTAGGCATCAGAAAATAATAACAGGATAGCTGTCAGAATAGAGCGGAATTTCCGCTCTATTTTGGATTGGCGGGAGGGTTTATCCGAGACCGCTGATGTGTGCAAAACATGATTTTTCACAGTTCACACGCGCGTTTTGAAAGCATTCGCAAAACAAGAATATCTGTACAAGTGAACTGGTTTTTGTCCAGATCAGTAGTTTCGGGTCTCCTGCCACAGTAAAGAAGGAGAGAAAATAATGAAGAAAACCTATTCAATGGAACTGGCCGGAAGAACATTAAGCGTTGATATCGGCCGCGTAGCTGCACAGGCAAATGGCGCAGCTCTTATGCACTATGGTGATACAGTTGTATTATCTACAGCAACTGCATCCGAGAAACCGCGTGAGGGAATCGATTTCTTCCCGTTAAGCGTAGAGTTCGAAGAGAAAATGTATTCTGTAGGAAAAATCCCGGGTGGATTTAACAAACGTGAGGGAAAAGCATCTGAGAACGCTGTTTTAACAGCACGTGTTATCGACCGTCCGATGCGTCCGTTATTCCCGAAGGATTACAGAAATGATGTTACTTTAAATAACATGGTAATGAGCGTTGATCCGGAGTGCCGTCCGGAGCTTCTTGCAATGCTTGGTTCTGCCATCGCAACAAGCATTTCCGATATTCCGTTCTGCGGACCGTGTGCAACCACACAGATCGGTATGGTAAACGGCGAATTCGTTGTAAACCCGTCTCAGGCAGACTGGGATAACGGAGATCTTCAGCTGACTGTTGCATCTACTTCTGAGAAAGTAATCATGATCGAGGCAGGCGCAAACGAGATTAAAGAAGAGAAAATGATCGAAGCTATTTACATGGCTCATGAGATCAACCAGACAATTATCGAGTTCATCAACAAAATGGTTGCTGAGATCGGCAAACCAAAACATGAGTATACAAGCTGTGCAGTTCCGGAAGAGATGTTCGCAGCAATGCGCGAGATCGTAACACCGGAAGAGATGGAAGAAGCTGTATTTACGGATGTAAAACAGGTTCGTGAGGAGAATATCCGTGCCATCACAGAGAAACTCGAAGAGGCATTTGCAGAGAACGAAGAGTGGCTTGCAGTGCTTGGCGAGGCTGTATATCAGTATCAGAAAAAGACCGTTCGTAAAATGATCTTAAAAGATCACAAACGTCCGGATGCCCGTGCCATCACACAGATCCGTCCGCTGGCAGCAGAAGTTGACCTGATCCCGAGAGTTCACGGTTCTGCTATGTTTACCCGTGGACAGACACAGATCTGCACGATCACAACTCTGGCTCCGTTATCTGAGGTTCAGAAAGTAGACGGACTGGATGAGAATATTACAAGCAAACGTTACATGCACCACTATAACTTCCCGTCCTACTCTGTAGGTGAGACAAAACCGTCCAGAGGACCGGGACGTCGTGAGATCGGACACGGAGCATTGGCTGAGAAAGCATTAGTACCGGTACTTCCGAGCGAGGAAGAATTCCCGTATGCAATCCGTACTGTATCTGAGACATTTGAGTCTAACGGATCCACTTCTCAGGCAAGTATCTGTGCATCTACCATGTCTCTGATGGCAGCAGGTGTACCGATCAAGAAACCGGTTGCAGGTATTTCCTGTGGTCTGGTAACAGGCGAGACAGACGATGACTACATCGTTCTGACAGATATCCAGGGTCTGGAAGATTTCTTTGGCGATATGGACTTTAAAGTAGCCGGAACACATGATGGTATCACAGCAATCCAGATGGATATCAAAATCCACGGACTGACAAGACCGATCGTAGAGGAAGCTATCGCAAGAACTCGTGAAGCAAGACTTTACATTCTGGATGAAGTTATGAAACCGGCGATTGCTGAGCCGAGAGCACAGGTTGGAAAATATGCACCGAAGATCATCTCTATGCAGATCGATCCGCAGAAGATCGGTGATGTTGTTGGTCAGAGAGGAAAGACCATCAACGCGATCATCGAGCAGACTGGTGTTAAGATTGATATTACAGATGACGGTTCCGTATCTATCTGTGGTACAGATGCAGACATGATGAACCGCGCAGCAGAGCTGATCCGCATCATCGTAACAGATTTCGAGGCAGGACAGATCCTTTCTGGTAAAGTTGTAAGCATCAAAGAGTTTGGTGCATTCATCGAGTTCGCTCCGGGTAAAGAGGGAATGGTTCATATTTCCAAGATCTCCAAAGGGCGTATCAACCGTGTAGAAGATGTTCTGACACTTGGTGACAAGGTTACCGTTGTATGCCTTGGAAAAGACAAGATGGGAAGAATGAGCTTCAGCATTAAAGATGTAAAATAATATTAAAGAAATAAAGACGAAGAACCGGTGGGTGTAAGCTCACCGGTTTTTTTGTGGAAAAATAAAAGAATACTGAATGACAAAATCTTGACCAAGATAAACCGGACACAATACGTATCGGCGGAATATATTACTGTATGGAAAGAATTTTAAAATATATTCATGCATCTGCTGCGTATAGACAGGGGATTTTCGGACAGGGTATTCTGGCTGCGGTGCTGGATACGGGAATTTACCCCCATGCGGATCTGCAGGGGAGAATCGCCGGATTTCGGGATTATATCAGACAACGGCCACAGCCTTATGACGATAACGGACATGGCACACATATCAGTGGAATTATAGGAGCCGGTGGGAAAGGAGTCATTCATGGAGTTGCACCGGGATGCTATCTGTGGAGCTGTAAAGTCCTGGATAAAAATGGAAATGGTAAAATTTTGGATACCTGTCAGGCGGTGGAAGACATTGTGGCATATAATAAAAAGCATTTACAGAAGATCCGGATCATTAATATTTCTGTGGGCATGTTGGAACGGGTGCAGCCTGAGCTGCAGAAGCATCTGCTTGGCAGCGTGGAACGCGCCTGGGATCAGGGCATCGTGGTGCTGGCAGCTGCCGGAAATAACGGCCCCGGTGAGAATACCGTGACCAGTCCCGGAATTTCGAAGAAAATCATTACTGTGGGAAGTCTGGACACGGCAAATGAGAACAGACTGGAACCAAGCCTGTATTCCGGGCGGGGGCCGACGGAGGCCTGCGTGGTCAAACCGGAGATTATGATGCCCGGAACTGATATCATCAGCTGTGGTACGAGACCGGGCACTTATGTCAGAAAGAGCGGTACGTCTATGGCGGTACCAATTGTGTCGGGAATGATAGCGTTACTGCTGTGCAAATATCCGGCTATGACACCAAATGAGGTAAAATTGCAGCTGTATCGCAGTGCAGACCGTTCCGGCATGGATCAGAACTTTAAATGCTGGGGGACGGTGGATTTGGAAAGATTATTATCAGTATACTAAGGGCTGGCTATTAGTAGAGCAAAATAAAGTTAGCGATGTGTCTGTCTGTTACTATATTTTTGTAGCACTTGAATCAATTTGCCGCTGCAATGTGTGTAGAATCAGACAGGAAAAAGCAGCAAAGAACCTGCCTCCATGCATCTTTTAATGTAAGTAAAGGGATGCTTTCGGCGGCCAGCAGATTAACGGACCCAACGGTCTCACCATTCAATGTATACACAGCTTTGCCAATCACATCATCTTTTTCAATTGGAGCTTCTACATTATCTGGAAGCTCTAATTTTTTTTCGAGTTCTCCAGATGTATTTGAATTCTCCAGATAGTGGAAGGCAGATTCATATTTTAACGTAAGAAGCGGCTGCTGGCCTCTGGAAACCGGAAGTTCCGGCAGCGCATCTGTGTTTTTATCTGTATACACACGGCAGTTGGCAAAACCCCATTCAAGCAGCGTCTTGACATCGGCGATCCGCGCTTTACTGCTTGGCGCATGGAGCACGACGGCAATCAGATTTATGTTGTCTTTGCTGGCTGTGGCGGACAGGCAGAAACCTGCTGCGGAGGTAAAGCCGGTTTTCAGACCGGTGGCATAGGGATACTGTTTGATCAAATGGTTGGTGTTACTGAGAGTAAAAGTTGTATCACCGCGGGTAGTATGGTGTGTGATATCTTCCATCCAGATGGAGGTGTAGTGAAAAATGGCCGGGTATTTTGTGGTGAGTTCCCGTGACATCAGGGCGATATCCCGGGCGGTGGAATAGTGGTTTTCCGTATCCAGACCGCAGCAGTTTGCAAAGTGCGTCTGATTCATGCCAAGAGTGGCGGCCATGTCATTCATTTGCTGGAGGAAAGCTTCTTCGCTTCCGGCAATGTGCTCTGCCAAGGCGACACAGGCATCATTGGCGCTGGCCACCACGATGCATTTGATCAGTGTTTCCACTGTCTGAACTTCGCCTTCTTCCAGATAAACCTGAGAACCGCCCATCCCGGCTGCCTGCGCGGAGACAGTGACGGTGTCTTCCAGATGGATCTGACCGGAATCCAGAGCCTGAAAGATCAGCAGGAGTGTCATGATTTTTGTGACGCTGGCCAATGGTCGCTGCTCGTCAGCGTTTTGTTCCTTTATAGGAAAGACCGCCGGCGGCGCTTTCTTGAATAAAAATGGCCCGCGCGGAGGCGGGCACAACGAATAGACGATTCTTGGATTAGAAAATATAAAAACCTTCTT
>CAVEOS010000058.1:1071-18227 GCA_963617435.1 Lachnospiraceae bacterium | reverse complement strand
GCATGATGTCATCTACATTGATTTTAGCGAGATGCCACGTGAATGTATGAATTATGTGGATTATATATCCAGAATACAGGATGGATTGGTCAGGGATATAGAAACTGCATACCCGGATATAAAGGTTGAAAAAAATATTGCAATTTGGGATCTGCTGTCGCAGGTTTTTGACAAAACAGGACATAAATTTATTTTTGTTATGGATGAATGGGATGCTGTATTCCATATGTCATTTATTAGCGAACAGGACAGAGAAAATTATTTGCTTTTTCTGAAATTACTATTGAAGGGGAAGAGCTATGTAGAATTGGCATATATGACAGGTGTTCTTCCAATCGCAAAATATTCGGATGGATCTGAATTGAATATGTTTTTAGAGTACAATATGGCAACGAGGGTTCGATTCAGCGAGTATTTTGGATTCTCAGACAAAGAAGTAGATTTATTGTACCAGAAGTATTTAGAAAACACGAAAAAACCAGGCATTACTCGAGAGAGTTTACGGGAGTGGTACGACGGATATCATACTGCATCAGGGGAGAGGTTGTACAATCCACGTTCTGTAGTATGTGCATTGACAGATAACCAATTGTCTAATTACTGGGTAAGTTCTGGAAAATATGATTCGATTTTTACTTATCTTCAAAACAATGTCGATCAGATTCAGAATGATCTGACATTATTGTTTGCAGGTGAAAAAGTGGCTTCCGGAATACAGGAGTACGCTGCCACTGCGCAGGAGTTAAAGACAAAAGAAGAAATTTATTCTGCCATGGTAGTATATGGACTTTTGACCTATGAGGATGGGATGGTTTCTATTCCGAACAGGGAACTTATGAGCAGCTACGCAGCAATGATGAAGAAAGAAAAATCTTTGGGATATGTTTATCGGCTGGCGAATATATCTTCTCAGATGCTACAGGCAACACTTGCGGGGGATACAGAAACTATGACGAAAATTATTCAGTATGCCCACAATACAGAAGTGCCTATTTTATCATATAATAATGAAATAGAACTTTCGGCAATTGTTAATCTGGTGTATTTAGCTGCAAGAGACCAGTATCGGGTAGAACGTGAAGACAAAGCAGGAAAAGGTTATGTTGATTTTATTTTTTATCCGACCAGACAGAATCAGGATGCATTTATCTTGGAGTTAAAAGTAGATCATACGCCGGAAGAGGCAATTGCACAGATTAAGGAAAAACAGTATGTTTTGCGGCTGAAGGGAAAAATTGCTGAAAATGATAAACATACAGGAAGAATACTGGCTGTTGGAATCAGTTATAATAAAACAACAAAAGAACATTCCTGTAGAGTAGAGGAATTATAGGGATACTGAGCAATTTGAAAAAAATATATAAGTGTAAAGAAAAAATACTTGACAGGGTAAAACAAGTGTGATAATCTAGCAAAGGTGATTGACATGGAGAAAATTGGACGTCAGGTCTTTTTGTATGATTTTTATGGAGAATTGCTTACGGAGCATCAGAAACATGTATATGAAGATGTTGTGCTGAACGATATGTCCTTAAGTGAGATCGCTGAGGAATTGGGAATCAGTCGACAGGGTGTACATGATCTGGTAAAAAGATGTGATAAGATTCTTGCCGGTTATGAAGAAAAGCTTCATCTGGTAGAGCGGTTCTGGAAGACAAAAGAAGATGTTTCCAAGATTCGTGATCTTTCGCTTCATTATAAAGAGGACTGTATTGCACAAACAATGGAGGAGATCAATCAGATCTCCGGACGGATTTTGGAGGAATTATAAGTATGGCATTTGACAGCTTATCCGAAAAACTGCAAAACGTATTTAAGAACCTGCGAAGCAAAGGCCGCCTGACAGAAGCAGATGTAAAGGCTGCACTGAAGGAAGTTAAGATGGCTTTGCTGGAAGCGGATGTAAATTTTAAAGTAGTAAAGCAGTTTGTGAAATCTGTACAGGAACGTGCGATCGGTGCAGATGTAATGAATGGTCTGAATCCGGGACAGATGGTAATCAAGATCGTTAACGAAGAAATGGTTAACCTGATGGGTTCAGAGACAACGGAGATCAAACTTCGTCCGGGACAGGCGACAACGATCATTATGATGGTAGGTCTTCAGGGTGCCGGTAAAACAACGACAACTGCAAAACTTGCAGGAAAGTTCAAACTCAAAGGAAAGAAACCACTTCTGGTTGCCTGCGACGTTTATCGTCCGGCTGCGATTCAGCAGTTACAGGT
This sequence comes from Lachnospiraceae bacterium, assembly GCA_963617435.1. Classification (GTDB taxonomy): domain Bacteria; phylum Bacillota; class Clostridia; order Lachnospirales; family Lachnospiraceae; genus Eubacterium_I. Next base: position 16,002 of record CAVEOS010000058.1, on the reverse strand, counting down.
CAACGGTGAAAAACAGGGCGTGGAAGTATTTACCATGGGTGACGGACACAAGCCGGTCAACATTGCAAAAGCAGCGGTAGAGCATGCGGCAAAGAACGGCAACAACATTATCATCCTTGATACAGCCGGCCGACTTCATGTAGATGAAGATATGATGGATGAGCTGATTGAAATCAAAGAGAATGTGGACGTAGCACAGACCATTTTGGTAGTAGATGCCATGACCGGTCAGGATGCAGTCAATGTGGCAAGCACCTTTGATGAAAAAATCGGAATCGACGGTGTGATCCTGACAAAATTAGATGGTGATACCCGAGGCGGTGCAGCACTTTCCATTCGTGCCGTAACCGGAAAACCAATTCTGTACGCAGGTATGGGTGAGAAACTTTCGGATCTGGAGCAGTTTTACCCGGATCGAATGGCTTCCCGAATCCTTGGTATGGGAGATGTGCTTACTCTGATCGAGAAAGCGCAGGCGGAGATCGATGATGAGAAAGCTGCTGATATGGAAAAACGTTTCCGAAAAGCAGAGTTCACATTTAATGATTATCTGGACTCCATGAGCCAGATGAAGAAAATGGGCGGTTTCGCAAATGTCTTAAGCATGATGCCGGGCATGGGCGGCGCACAGTTAAAACAGATTGAAGATGCGATGGATGAGAAGAAGATGGCGCGAATCGAAGCAATCATCTATTCCATGACTCCTGCGGAGCGTGGGGATCCAAACCTGATCAATCCAAGCAGAAAACGTCGTATTGCGGCTGGTGCCGGTGTGGATATCAGTGAAGTCAACCGACTGGTAAAACAGTTTGAGCAGGCACGCAAGATGATGAAACAGATGCCTAACATGATGGGCAAAGGTAAACGTGGCGGTAGATTTGGAAATTTCAAGTTTCCTTTTTAACCATATAGCGTGTATGCGCAGTGAAGTAGAAATTTGAGGAGGTGAAACAACATGGCAGTTAAAATCAGATTAAGAAGAATGGGACAGAAAAAAGCTCCTTTCTATAGAATCGTAGTAGCAGATTCCAGAAGCCCGAGAGATGGTAGATTCATCGAGGAGATCGGATATTATGATCCGACTAAAGAGCCGTCTGAGATCCGCGTAGACGAGGAAGCAGCTAAAAAATGGTTAGCAAACGGAGCACAGCCTACACAGACAGTTGAGAAAATTTTAAAAACAGCTGGTATCGAGAAATAATAGATTAGTGAGGGAAACGTGATGAAAGAATTAGTAGAAGTAATTGCAAAATCACTAGTCGACAATCCTGAGGAAGTTACTGTAACAGAGACAGAGAAAGACCGGGCAACCGTTCTGGAACTGCATGTTGCACAGGCCGACATGGGAAAAGTGATCGGTAAACAGGGCAGAATTGCGAAAGCAATCCGTTCTGTTGTGAAAGCTGCCGCATCTCGCGAGGACAAAAAAGTTATCGTAGAGATCGTACAGTAAAAAGGCGACAAGGGACATGGTGTTAAGCTATGTCCCTTTTTTGAAAGGGAGAACATGGAAGAATTTTTACAGGTAGGTGTGATTTCAAGCACACATGGAATCGCCGGGGAGGTCAAAGTATTTCCTACCACGGATGATGTAAATCGTTTTAAAAAACTGAAAGAGGTCATTTTGGACACCGGAAAAGAACGGATGACACTTCATATCTGCCAGGTGAAATTTTTTAAACAGATGGTAATTCTGAAGTTCAAGGAGTTTCAGAACATCAATGAAGTGGAGCGTTTTCGTGGAAAAAGTCTGTATGTGACACGGGAAAATGCGGTGAAACTGCAGAAAGATGAATATTTTATCGCAGATATGATCGGCATGCGTGTGGTTTCCACAGAGGGCGAAGAACTTGGTACACTGACAGACGTGCTTCAGACCGGAGCAAATGATGTTTATGTGGTAGAACAGGAAGATGCGCCGCAGTTACTGCTTCCGGCCATCAAAGACTGTGTCCGCGATATTGATATGGAGCAGATGGTGATGACCGTTTATCTGATGCCTGGACTGAGGGATTAATCGATGAGATTTCATATTTTGACATTATTTCCTGACATGGTGATGCAGGGATTGAATACGAGTATTATCGGAAATGCCATTGAGCAGAATCTGATTGAAATAAATACAATTAATATCCGTGATTTCACAAAGGATCGTCATAAAAAGGTGGATGATTATCCATATGGCGGTGGTGCAGGCATGGTGATGCAGGCACAGCCGATTTATGATGCCTGGAAAAGCATTGTGGATCAGGTGGGTTATCAGCCACGCTGTATTTATCTGACTCCGCAGGGACGGGTGTTTGAGCAGGGCATGGCAAAGGAATACGCCAGAGAAGAGGATCTGATCTTTTTGTGTGGACATTATGAAGGCGTGGATGAGCGTGTGCTGGAAGAAATCGTGACAGATTACGTGTCCATTGGCGATTATGTGCTGACTGGCGGAGAACTGCCTGCCATGGTTATGGTGGATGCGATTTCACGTATGGTTCCGGGTGTACTGACCAATGAAGAATCCGGCTCTACGGAATCATTAGAAGGCGGTCTGCTGGAGTATCCGCAGTACAGCCGTCCGGCAAACTGGAATGGAAAAGAAGTGCCGAAGGTGCTGCTTTCCGGTGATCATAAAAAGGTGGAAGCATGGAGACATGAGCAGTCGGTATTGCGTACACTGCGCAACCGGCCGGAACTTTTAGAAGATGCAGAACTTTCCAGAGCGGATGTGAAGCAGATTTTAAAAGAATTGAAAGAAATACAATAAAAATGCAGCATTTTGTGTTGCTTTTTATAAATAAGTATGGTAAACTATCATACGTTGTGAATTAAAGAAGAGATGGTCCTCTGTTACGTAACGTATTAAGAACATCCAAATAACAGGAGGTCACAAGAATGAACGCAAATGAAATTATCAAAAGCATCGAAGCTGAGCAGCTGAAAGCTGAAGTACCGGAGTTTTCCGTAGGAGATACTGTTCGTGTATCTGCAAAAATCAAAGAGGGTAACCGCGAAAGAATTCAGATTTTCGAGGGTACTGTATTAAAGAAACAGGGCGGAAGCAACCGTGAGACATTTACAGTTCGTAAATTCTCTAACGGTGTTGGCGTAGAGAAAACTTGGCCATTACACTCCCCGAACGTAGAGAAAGTTGAAGTTGTTCGTTACGGTAAAGTAAGACGTGCAAAACTTTACTACTTAAGAGACCGTGTAGGTAAGAAAGCTAAAGTTAAAGAGTTAGTAAAATAATCTGCTTTAGAATGCTGAATGATGATAATCCTCTGAATGATGCCTTGCATCTTTAGGGGATTTTTTCACTTTGTAGGGAAAGTGCTCGGCGCAGACAAGAAAGATGTGCTATTGAAAAAATTTTTATCTGTGAGAGTATGTGATAGCATATTTTCTTGATTTGAGGGAAACTATAGGGTGTTTGAAAAGAATGTTTTCTGTTACAATAGAAGCATATGTTTTGCAGGAGGAAATCTAGTATGGGATTATTTCGTTCAGGCGGTCTGAATTTCCGCAGAAGACGCAAAAAAATGAAACTTTCCACGGCCAAAAGTATGGCGGCGTGGGTTGTGGAAATTATAATTGTATTGCTGATCGCTTTTGTGGTGGTATATTGCGCAGGTATGAAAGTGACAGTGGTTGGTAATTCTATGGAATCTACTGTTTCAGATGGAAGCCAGATTCTGGTAAATCGATTCATTTATAGTATAAAAAGTCCGAAGGCCGGAGATGTGGTTGTTTTTCTGCCGAATGGCAATGAGAAGAGCCATTATTATGTCAAACGTGTGATTGGTGTTCCCGGCGATAAAGTACAGATCAAAAATGGTCTGCTGTATGTCAACGGTGAACTGTATGATGTGGAGGACACTGAGACAATCAAAAATGCCGGTGTCGCAGAGGATGAGATCACCGTTGGTGAAGATGAATATTTTGTGCTTGGCGATAATCGAAACAGCAGTGAGGACAGCCGATATGCCAACATCGGAAATGTGAAGAAAGACGATATCAAAGGAAAAGCATGGTATATTATCCGTCCGTTTAAGAAGATGGGACGTATCAAATAGAAGAAAGAGGGATAAAGTATGAATTTTCAGTGGTACCCGGGACATATGACGAAAGCAAAACGCCAGATGCAGGAAGATATCAAACTGATCGATCTGGTGATCGAACTGGTGGATGCGAGAATTCCACTCAGCAGCCGGAATCCGGATATTGATGAACTTGGAAAAAATAAAGCACGTCTGATTCTGTTAAATAAATCAGATCTGTCAGATGAAAGAAAAAATGAGGCATGGGCTTCTTATTTTAAAGCAAAAGGATTTTATGTGGTAAAACTGGATGCGCGCCGCAGAAACAGCATGAAAGAGATCCAGAATGTGATTTTGGAAGCATGTAAGGAAAAAATTGAGCGTGACCGCCGCAGAGGTATCAAAAACCGTCCGGTTCGTGCCATGGTTGTGGGAATTCCGAACGTAGGAAAATCTACATTTATTAATACATTTGCCGGAAAAGCGTGTGCAAAGACCGGAAACAAACCGGGTGTGACAAAAGGAAAACAGTGGATCCGCCTGAACAAAGATGTGGAATTACTGGATACACCGGGTATTTTATGGCCGAAATTTGACGATCAGATGGTAGGGCTCCGTCTGGCGCTGATTGGTTCTATTAAAGATGAGATTTTAAATATTGATGAGCTTTCTCTGGAATTGATCTCTTACCTGAAAGAAAATTATGCAAGTACACTGACTGCCCGTTATGAGGTAGAGGAAGATGTGGAGCGTCCGGTGGAAATTCTGGAAGCAATCGCACAGAAACGTGGCTGCGTACAGCGTGGAAATGAGATTGATTACAGCAAAGCAGCAGCGCTTGTAATCGATGATTTCAGATCCGGACGTCTGGGACGTATTACACTGGAACTGCCGGAGGCGAACTAAGATGGAAGTCAGAAAAATCGGTGAGATCAAAGAAGAATTAAAGGCAACGGCAGAGACAGAATTACAGCAGTTTATCCAGAAATACAGCATTGATGAGCGTGTAGGCGTAAAAGCAGTTGTGAATCAGGCTCAGAAACGCTTGGAAAAATATGAAAAAGAATTGCTGCGTATCGATGCTCTGAAAATATATGAGCGAAAATATGCGGATTATGCGTTTATATGCGGAATTGATGAGGTTGGACGCGGCCCACTGGCAGGTCCGGTAGTAGCCGGTGCAGTGATTCTGCCAAAGGACTGCAATATTTTGTATATCAATGATTCCAAGAAACTCAGTGAGAAAAAGAGAGAAGAACTTTACGACGTGATCATGGAGCAGGCGGTGGCCACCGGCATTGGTATGGCATCTCCGGCACGCATTGATGAGATCAATATTTTGCAGGCTACATATGAAGCGATGCGGGAGGCCATCAGTAAATTAGATCCACAGCCGAATCTGCTGTTGAACGATGCTGTGACGATTCCTGAGGTAGATATTTGCCAGGTTCCGATCATCAAAGGAGATGCAAAAAGTATCTCCATCGGAGCTGCAAGTATTATTGCAAAGGTGACCAGAGACCGGCTGATGGTGGAGTACGATAAAGTGATGCCGGAGTACGGATTTGCATCAAACAAAGGCTACGGTTCTGCGGCACATATTGCGGCACTGAAAAAATACGGTGCTACGTCGATTCACAGACAGAGTTTTATACATAACTTTATATAATTCGTATTGCCGGAGAGAGTGGAAAGAGGCAGATATGAATACACGGGAACTTGGTACAGCGCAGGAACAACGAGTGGCAGACTGGATGCGGCAGAGGGGATTTTATATTGTGGAGCAAAATTTTTGCTGTAAATTTGGTGAAATTGATCTGATCGCGAAGAAAGACGGATATCTCATTTTTGTGGAAGTAAAATACCGCAGTAATGAGCAGTATGGCGCACCGCGTGAAGCTGTGGACTGGCGCAAACGGCAGCGAATTTCCAATGCGGCAGTTTTTTATCTGAAACGATATGGATATTCGATGGAGCATCCCTGTCGGTTTGATGTGGCAGAAGTATCACAGGACAGCATTCATCTGATGGAGAATGCCTTTGATTATTGCGGTTCGTTTCGTTGAAAGGAAAAATTTGTGGAAAAGAAAGATTTATTTATAAAGAGAAAAACAAGTGGCATGCAGACACCGGAGCTGATCGTCCATCAACTGAAAAACGGTGGAGAACTGCCGTTATTTCATTATCCGTTGCTGGATGAGACAGGAGTCGTGCGTCATTGTTTCACGACACGTTATGGTGGCGTGAGTGAGGGGATGTTTTCAACGCTGAACCTTAGTTTTACCCGCGGGGATGTAAAAGAATCGGTAGAAGAAAATTATCGTCGGATTGCAGAGGCAATGGGAACAGATTGTGCGCATCTTGTTTGCTCAGACCAGACTCATACAACAAATGTCCGCGTGGTGACAGAAGCAGATGCAGGGAAAGGAATTATCCGTCCTCGGGATTACACGGATATAGATGGATTGATCACAAACGTGCCGAACTTGGCACTGGTAACTTTTTATGCAGACTGTGTACCATTGTATTTTGTAGATCCCGTGCATCATGCGATTGGCCTGAGCCATTCTGGATGGAGAGGAACCGTTGCACGAATGGGAAGATGTACGCTGGAGGCAATGCACAGAGAATATGAAACTGAGGCAGCAGACGTATATTGTGCCATTGGGCCTTCTGTTTGTCAGGATTGTTATGAGGTCAGTGAGGATGTAGCCGTTCAGTTTGAGGAGGTATTTTCCGGACATGAGTCAGAAATTTTGATCAACAAAGGCAATGGAAAATATCAGTTAGACCTTTGGAAAGCAAATGAGATCGTATTACTGGAAGCGGGTGTGAATCAGGAGCATCTGGCAGTGCCCGATGTATGTACCTGTTGCAATCCAGAGTTACTATTTTCACATCGTGCGAGTCATGGAAAACGCGGAAATCTGGGAGCATTTCTGTGCCTGAATGTTTAGTATGAGAAAGGAATTAGGAAGATGCATTTAAAAGATAGAATCGCAAATGGGATGCTTTTTTATGAGCATGGACACAAAGATCCGATAGATATTGCACAGGAGCAGGAATTGGACGCACTGCGCAGACACTGCAAAGAGGTAATGTTTGATTACAATCACACCCGTCCGAATGAGCGGGAAAAACGACTGGAGTTGTTAAAAGGACTGCTTGGGAAGTGCGGAGATGGCGTATTTATCGAGGATGGTGTTCATATGTCTTATGGCTGCCATCTTTATCTGGAAGGCGCATTTTATGCAAATTTCAATCTGAGTGTAGTAGATGATGGCGATATTTATATTGGTGATAAAACAATGATCGGTCCGAATGTAACGCTTTGTACTACAGGACATCCGGCAGATCCGGAGTACCGTGAAATGGTGGCGCATTATTCATTGCCAATTCATATTGGCAGAAATGTCTGGATTGGCAGCAATGCAGTTGTTCTTCCGGGCGTTACCATTGGCGATAATGCGGTTATTGGTGCAGGCAGCGTGGTGACGAAAGACATTCCGGCAAATGTGATCGCAGTTGGAAATCCGTGTCGTGTAGCCAGAGAGATTGGCGAAAGAGACCGGGAATACTATTTCCGTGATCTGAAGATGGATTTCCCATACACTTCGGATAAAATAACATCGGAAGTAAAAAAATAGTGCAATAGCAGATTATATTGTACTATAGGCATGCATGGAAGAAAAAGAGTTATACAAATGACAGATAGCCATCGGTTTTACATCGGTGGCTGTTGTTTTCATCAGGTTACTATTTGAAAACGGAGATTACGAAAAAGGGGATTAGGTAAATGGAGATAACAGAAAAGAAACATTTTTGGAGAAAATTTGTCGGGAACAAAGCATTTTATCTGATGGTACTGTCAATTGCAATCCCGATCATGATCCAGAACGGAATTACGAATTTTGTGAGTCTGCTGGATAACATTATGATCGGACGGATCGGTACAGAACCGATGTCAGGGGCTGCAATTGTAAACCAGTTGATTTTTGTATATAATCTGTGTATTTTCGGTGGCGTTTCCGGCGCAGGAATATTTACAGCGCAGTATTTTGGAAAAGGAGATCAGGAAGGTGTCCGCAATACCATGCGCTACAAACTGTGGATGGTAATTATCATAACGACAGCAACGATTATTTTGCTACTGACAAAAGGCGATGCACTGATTCATATGTACTTAAAAGGTGATGGTACAGCAGCGCAGATTGCAGATACGCTGCGTTATGGAAAAGAATATCTGGAAATCATTGTGTGGGGCTTGCCGGCATTTATGATGGTACAGGTGTATGCAAGCACGCTGCGTGAATGTGGAGAAACAATGCTCCCGATGAAAGCGGGAGTTGTGGCCGTGTTGGTAAATCTGTTCTTTAACTTCATGCTGATATATGGAATGCTATTTTTTCCGAAGCTAGGCGTAAGAGGAGCAGCACTGGCAACTGTGATTTCGCGTTATGTGGAGGCAATGATCGTAATAGGGTGGACGCACAGGCATCAGGCAAAACATGTATTTGCAAAAGGATTATATCGCACAATGCTGATTCCGGGCTCTATGGTCAAACGGATTTTGATTCAGGGAACACCATTGCTTTTAAATGAAACATTGTGGGCGGCTGGAATGGCGATGCTGACCCAATGTTATTCCGTGCGTGGATTAAATGTCGTAGCCGGACTGAATATCTCAAATACCGTCAATAACGTATTTAATATTGTATTTATCGCATTGGGAGATTCGGTGGCCATCGTAGTTGGACAGCTACTTGGCGCTGGAAAGATGAAAGAAGCACGGGATACAGATAATAAGATGATCGCATTTTCAGTATTTTGCTGCACAATTATGGCGTTGGCGATGCTTGCACTGGCATCGGCATTTCCAAATCTGTACAATACCAATGCGGAAGCAAAAGAACTGGCAAAATATTTTATTATGCTGACGGCAGTGTTTATGCCGCAGAATGCATTTTTGCATGCCGCGTATTTTACGTTACGATCCGGTGGAAGAACGATCATTACATTTTTCTTTGACAGTGTATTCATCTGGGTGGTGAGCGTGTCGCTGGCATTTGTGCTCAGCCGGTTTACTTCGTTGCCGGTACTTGGAATTTATGCCATTGTGCAGGCAGCAGATTTTATCAAATGCATTATCGGATTCATACTTGTGAAAAAAGGAGTATGGTTGCGTAATATTGTCACATCTTGAATCCTTGTTTATAGTATGGGTTATAATTTAATATATGTGAAAAAATCAGAGAAAATTTCCTCACTCGCTAACCGTTCACTGCCCTCGTTTTGCTTCGGTTTTATCGCGCTCACTTCCAACTCCGATAAAAGCTGGTCGTTTCCCGCTCGCGCAAAACTCGCAAAACTCAGTCGTTTTCTGAACCGCTCGTCGAGGAAATTTTCTCTGATTTTTATTTACGTTATGAAAATGGTAGTCATTTATATCGTAGCACACTACATATGCTATTCCTAATGTGTGCATGCAGCATAATCCTTATTATTTTAAGGTTTTATATGCATGCGTGACACGAAATACAGGGTGGCGTAAAAATTTACTAATTTCACAGCGTAGATTAAGAATTCCAGTAATTTTTTTGCGACTAACTAGTACATCGTTTCGTAAATAACTATACCAATCGCGCAGACAAGTGAGTGGTATAGTTATTTCGAAAACGATGTACTAGCATGTATAATTTAGAAGATATATACGTAAATAGCGGGCTCAGAGCAAATTTTTCCTGGTAAGCGATTGTTAGCTGCCGGGACAAATTTGGCTGAGTCCGCTTTCATAATACTAAAGTATAGCCATATATTTTAAGCCACTCTAAGCAAGAATTCTAGTTATCATCTTCGTCAGAAGAAGCCATTGTATAAACAGAACGTTTTCTAGCCATCTCATCACTTTCCAGATACTCATCATAAGTAGTGATCTTATCAATGATAGAACCATTCGGCATAAACTCAATAATACGATTCGCTGTTGTCTGTACAATCTGATGGTCGCGGGAAGCAAAAAGCAGTACACCCGGGAATTTGATCAGACCGTTATTTAATGCAGTGATAGACTCCATATCCAGGTGGTCAGTCGGCTCATCCAGGATCAATACGTTGGATGCTTCGATCATCATGCGGGAGAAGAGTACACGAACTTTCTCACCACCGGAAAGTACACGCATTTTTTTGACACCGTCTTCACCCGGGAAGAGCATACGTCCAAGGAATCCACGAACGTAAGTAGCATCTTTGATCTCGGAGAACTGTGTCAGCCAGTCAACGATGATCAGGTCAGTATCAAAGATTTTTGTGTTATCCTTCGGGAAGTAAGACTGGCTTGTAGTTACACCCCATTTGTAAGATCCCTCGTCCGGCTCCATCTCGCCAGTAATGATCTTAAATAAGGTAGTTTTTGCAAGCTCGTTGCTTCCGACGAAAGCGATTTTATCTTCACGGTTTACGATAAAGGATACATTATCCAGAACTTTTACACCGTCAATAGTTTTACTTAAGCCCTCAACCAGAAGTACTTCGTTACCGATCTCACGGGACGGACGGAAGTCAATGTACGGATATTTACGGCTAGAAGGTTTGATCTCATCCAGCTGAATTTTCTCCAGTGCTTTCTTTCTGGAAGTAGCCTGTTTGGATTTGGAAGCGTTTGCGGAGAAACGGGAGATGAACTCCTGTAATTCTTTGATCTTCTCCTCTTTCTTTTTGTTTGCTTCTTTCATCTGTTTTACCATTAACTGGCTGGATTCATACCAGAAATCGTAGTTTCCGGCGTAAAGCTGAATTTTTGCGTAGTCAATATCAGCGATATGAGTACAAACTTTGTTTAAAAAATAACGGTCATGGGATACTACAATGACAGTGTTTTCAAAGTTGATCAGGAATTCTTCCAGCCATGCGATAGCGTCGAGATCCAGGTTGTTGGTCGGCTCATCCAGCAGCAGGATATCCGGATTTCCGAATAATGCCTGTGCAAGCAGGACTTTTACCTTCATAGGACCCGGCAGATCTCCCATGGTAGCGTAGTGGAATTCTGTGTCGATTCCAAGACCGTTCAGCATAGTAGCGGCATCGGATTCTGCATTCCATCCGTCCATATCAGCAAATTCTGCCTCAAGTTCGCTGGCACGGATACCGTCTTCATCGGTGAAATCTTCTTTCATGTAGATTGCATCTTTTTCTTTCATGATCTCATACAGACGTTTGTTTCCCATGATTACAGTATCAAGTACGGTATAAGCATCGTATTTGAAGTGATCCTGTTGCAGGAAAGAAAGTCTCTGGCCGGCTGTGATGGAGACATCGCCGTTTGTCGGCTCGAGCTGTCCGCTTAAAATCTTCAAAAAGGTTGATTTTCCGGCACCATTGGCACCGATCAGACCGTAGCAGTTGCCTTCTGTAAATTTGATATTTACATCTTCGAACAACGCTTTTTTGCCAATTCGTAAAGTTACATTATTTGCACTGATCATAAATTGTTCTCCTTGACTTCTTTATTATATATGTGTTTTTGTTTCTGATAATTTACCTCTGGTATTGTACACAAGATTACATATAAAAGCAAGGAAAACATGCAGGGAAGGAGATTTTTTACATGAAAGGGATTCAAGATAGACGTGAATAAGTTGATTGATAAGATTGTATGCAATATTGTACGCGCCGGGTTCTTGTTTTCGACAGAAAAGTAGGTTACAATATGGTTATCACGTTGGAAGTACCGGGGTGGTTTCCGGTAAACTTGTAACGTTGTCACAAAAGTGAACGCGGAAAAAAACAAAATTGTATTGAAGTTTGTACAATTTTGGGTTATACTGAGATTGCTTTTTTGTGAAATTATTGTAAGATAAGGGTAAAGTATTGTTAATCAATTAACAAAAACTAAATCAAAAGAATTTAGGAGGAATGGAAATGAAACGTTCTATGAAAACCATGGATGGTAACCATGCAGCAGCTCATGCATCATACGCATACACAGATGTTGCAGCTATCTATCCGATCACTCCGTCATCTGTAATGGCAGAAGCTACAGATGAGTGGGCAACACAGGGAAGAAAAAATATCTTCGGTCAGACTGTAAAAGTAACAGAGATGCAGTCTGAGGCAGGTGCAGCTGGTACTGTACACGGATCTCTGGCAGCAGGTGCTCTGACAACAACTTATACAGCATCTCAAGGTCTTCTCCTGATGATTCCAAACCTTTATAAAATCGCTGGTGAGAGATTACCGGGCGTATTCAACGTATCCGCACGTACACTTGCAAGCCATGCATTATGTATCTTCGGTGATCACTCCGATGTTTATGCCTGTCGTCAGACTGGTTGTGCAATGCTTTGCGAATCCAGCGTTCAGGAAGTAATGGATCTGACACCGGTTGCTCATTGCTCAGCAATCAAAGGAAGACTTCCGTTCATTAACTTCTTCGATGGTTTCCGTACATCTCATGAGATCCAGAAGATTGAGACATGGGATTATGAAGATCTGAAAGATATGGTAGATCTTGATGCGATCAACGCTTATCGTCAGAGCGCATTAAATCCAAATCATCCATGTCAGATGGGTTCCGCACAGAATCCGGATATCTTCTTCCAGGCAAGAGAGGCATGCAACCAGACTTATGATGATATGCCAGCAATTGTTCAGGAATACATGGACAAAGTTAATGAGAAACTTGGTACAAACTATAAATTATTCAACTACTATGGTGCAGAGGATGCTGAGAAAGTTATCATCGCTATGGGTTCTGTTTGCGAGACCATTGATGAGACAATCGATTATCTGATGGCAAAAGGCGAGAAAGTTGGTCTTGTAAAAGTTCGTCTGTACAGACCGTTCTCCGCAGAAGCTCTGATCAATGCTATCCCGGATTCTGTAAAACAGATCATCGTTCTTGACAGAACAAAAGAGCCGGGCGCTATGGGCGAGCCGCTTTACCTTGATGTAGTTGCAGCATTAAAGAATACAAAATTCGACCAGACACCGATCTTCACAGGACGTTACGGACTTGGTTCCAAAGATACAACACCTGGACAGATCATCGCTGTTTACAACAATACAGAAAAAGAGAAATTCACAATCGGTATCGAGGATGATGTTACACACCTTTCTCTGGAAGTTACAGAACATCCGGTTACAACTCCGGCTACAACAATCAACTGCAAGTTCTGGGGACTTGGTGCTGATGGTACTGTAGGTGCTAACAAAAACTCCATCAAGATCATCGGTGATAATACTGATATGTATGCTCAGGCTTACTTTGATTATGACTCCAAAAAATCAGGTGGTGTAACAATTTCCCACTTACGTTTTGGTAAAGATCCAATTAGATCCACATATCTGATCAACAAAGCAAACTTTGTAGCATGCCACTGCCCGGCATATATCCATAAATACAACATGGTTCAGGATCTGGTTCCGGGTGGAACATTCCTTCTGAACTGCTCATGGGATATGGAAGGTCTGGAAGAGCATCTTCCGGGACAGGTAAAACGTTACATTGCTGAGAACGACATTAAGTTCTACACAATCGACGGTATCAAGATCGGTAAAGAAATCGGACTTGGCGGACGTATCAATACAGTTCTTCAGTCTGCATTCTTTGCGCTTTCCAACATCATTCCGGCTGACAAAGCAAATGAACTGATGAAAGCAGCTGCAAAAGCTACTTATGGTAAAAAAGGTGACAAGATCGTACAGATGAACTACGATGCTATCGATGCCGGTGCTAAAAACGTTGTTAAGATCGAAGTTCCGGAAAGTTGGAAGACAGCTGGTGAAGAGAGCCTTACAGGTGCTCCGGCAACAGGCGCTCGTCAGGATGCAGTTGATTTCGTAAATAACATCCAGAAGAAGATCAATGCTCAGATGGGTAATACATTACCGGTATCTGCATTCAAAGATTATGTAGATGGTTCCACACCGTCTGGTACATCCGCTTATGAGAAACGTGGTGTAGCAGTAGATGTTCCGGTATGGGATGTAAATAAATGTATCCAGTGTAACCAGTGTTCTTATGTCTGCCCGCACGCAGCAATCCGTCCGGTTGCTATGACAGAGGCGGAGGCAGCAGCTGCTCCGGAAGGAATGCAGTATAAAGATATGACAGGAATGTCAGGATATAAATTCGCTATCACAATTTCCGCATACGATTGTACCGGATGTGGTTCCTGTGTAAACGTTTGCCCGGATAAGATTCAGGCAATCACAATGCAGAACTTCGAGGCTAATGAGTCAGAGCAGGCTTACTTCGATTATGGTGTATCTGTTCCGGACAAAGCAGAAGTTATTGCTAAATTCAAAGAGAATTCCGTAAAAGGATCTCAGTTCAAACAGCCACTGCTTGAGTTCTCAGGCGCTTGTGCTGGATGTGGTGAGACACCATACGCAAAACTGATCACTCAGTTATTCGGTGACAGAATGTATATTGCAAACGCAACAGGATGCTCCTCTATCTGGGGTAACTCTTCACCGTCCACACCATACACAGTAACTCCGGAAGGAAAAGGACCGGCTTGGTCAAACTCCCTGTTCGAGGATGCTGCAGAGTTTGGTTATGGTATGCTTCTTGCTAACAATGCATTAAGAGGTGCATTAAAAGAGAAAGTAGAAGATGTTGTTGCTAACGGTACAAACGAAGATGTGAAAGCTGCCGGCCAGGAATGGTTAGATACTTACGGATGCGGCGTTACAAACGGACCTGCTACAGACAAGCTCATCAAAGCTTTAGAGGCATGCGGATGTGACAAAGCTCAGGAAATCCTTGCTCAGAAAGATTTCCTCGGAAAGAAATCCCAGTGGGTATTCGGTGGTGACGGATGGGCTTACGATATCGGATTCGGTGGTGTAGACCATATCCTTGCAAGTGGTAAAGATATCAACGTAATGGTATTCGATACTG
>CAVEOS010000058.1:0-1061 GCA_963617435.1 Lachnospiraceae bacterium | reverse complement strand
AGCTATTAGTGCATTAACTGCTATGTATGAAGGTGAAAAAGCTTCTCCTGAATTCAAAGCTGCTTATGATAAGTTCATGGAAACTAAGGATAATACACGTACAAATTCTGACACAGTTAAACCTTTATTGGTTGAAGTAGAAAAAGCTGCATCAGAAGGTTGTCCTTATGCTAAAGAAGTTTTAGATAAAAAAGATTACTTAGCTAAAAAATCTGTATGGATCTTCGGTGGAGATGGATGGGCTTATGACATCGGATTCGGTGGTTTAGACCATATCCTTGCAAGTGGTAAAGATATCAACGTAATGGTATTCGATACTGAGGTATATTCCAATACAGGTGGACAGTCTTCTAAATCTACAAACATCGGTGCGATCGCTCAGTTCGCAGCTGGTGGTAAAGATGTTAAGAAGAAAGACCTTGCTTCCATCGCAATGAGCTATGGTTATGTATACGTAGCACAGATCGCTATGGGTGCTGATATGAACCAGTGTGTTAAAGCAATCGCTGAGGCTGAGGCATATCCGGGACCATCTCTGATCATCGCTTACGCTCCATGTATCAACCATGGTATCAAGATTGGTATGAGCAAAGCTCAGACAGAGGAGAAGAACGCAGTAGCAGTAGGTTACTGGAATAACTTCCGTTACAATCCGGCTCTGGCTGCTGAAGGCAAGAATGCATTCACTCTTGACAGCAAAGCTCCAAGCGGAGATTACAAAGCATTCCTGAACGGCGAGGTTCGTTACAATGCTCTTGTAAGACAGGATCCGGAGAAAGCAGATCGTCTCTTCGAGAAATCTGAGGAAAATGCAAAAGCAAGATACGCTTACCTGAACAAACTCGTAAAACTTTACGGTGCAGAAGAGTAAGAAATTAGATGCAAGATGATTCATGCATCTGATAATAGCCTCCGGCAGGATTACAGAGATGCACAGAAGAATATGTCATGCGTTGCATGACGTGCATCTCGCAGGAAGAATGCCGAGGACATTCTTGAATTTGAAAATCGAGTAGGAGGGGGATTTGAATAGTCCCCCGACCTCTCACACCACCGTGCGT
>CAVEOS010000057.1:0-18402 GCA_963617435.1 Lachnospiraceae bacterium | reverse complement strand
AAACCTTGTGAAACTCAGTCGTTCACTTAATCGTTCGTTGAGATAAATTTTTCCATTTTTATTTACATTTTGAAAATGATAAACACTAGACGTTTCTTCGTGTTGGCGTTTGCTACAAGCATAAGCCAATAGTCTGCCTAATACGTGTTTCAATGTAGAAGCTGCCAATTTTATGCTACTGAAATGACGAAATCAGAGAATCCTTCCGCAACCTGCGATTTAGTAAGCGACTGAGTTTTGCGAGTTTTGCGCGAGCGGGAAACGACCAGTTTTTATAGGAGTTGGAAGTGAGCGCGATAAAACCGAAGCAAAATGAGGGTAGCGAACGACTAGCAGTTGCGGAAGGATTCTCTGATTTCGCTTTATATGATATTAAATTTTTGCAAATACAAAAAAGACCAGAAAATGAGAAAGAAATTCAATAACGAAAAACTTGAAAAAAAGCTGTTGACAAATCCGTTGCAGTAATGGTAAAGTAACGGTCGTTATAAAACACTAATGAAACACAAAAACCAAATATTGTAATTCGCGAATCAATCAGAGTAACATCTGTTCGTGGACTTGGTAGAGACTTCTCCCGCATGCGGCACAGGACGCATAGATGGGTGGAGTCTTTTTTTGCAATGATTCAGAGCCAAGCAAATTTACAAGACCAGGTACGGATCATGCTTGCATGAAGAGGGACTTGGGATTGTAAATTTATTTGGCGAGAAGCCACATCGAGATGAAGCATAGCGTAATCGAGATGACTGGCTCTGAATCATTGCGATGAAGAAAAGGAGGATAACATGAAGAAGAGAAGAGAGTTTCTGACAAAAACATTAGCTGGAGCCATGGTAGTGGCAATGACAGCCGGAACAATGCCAGTGAGCGCTCTGGCAGCAACTGGAAGTAAAGTGGTCAAAGACGGAACCTATAAGAAAGAGGCTTCTGTGGATGCAAATGATCCGGTAGTTGCTGAGAATGAGGAAACAGGTGAGTGGGCCAGCTATCAGATCAGCGTTGGATTTACTGTCAAAGATGGAAAATTTGAATCTATCACGGTAACTCCGGGAGCTGGATATGATGAGGGAAATAAATCATATCTGAACAAAGCAGCGGACAGCAGCAAAAAGAACAGTATCACAGCAAAATTACTTGGAAAAGATGCAACTGCTGATACCGTAGCAGCAATTGATACTACATCCGGAGCAACCGTAACTTCTTCAGCCATCAAAAATGCCATCGCAGCAGCCATCAGTGAGGCTCCGGAGGCAGAGCAGGAAGCGCAGGTCAAATACGTGACTATGAACGTACCGTACACTGACTTTTACGCAGCTTACAATCTGACAGACAAAGCAGTTTGGCAGGTAGAGGATGGCCTGGATGCGGTTTCCACAGCCACAACAAATAAATTCAAAGGTACAGATGGCCTGGCAAAAGGAACATACAACAACGGCAAATACATCATGGGTGTCACCATGGCAGTTGCAGTTCCGGAAGAAACTTACGAAGCACTGAAAGCGAAAAATCTGACTGCAAATGACAATTATTACATGACAGATATGGACAGCGTTCCGGCAGCATTCAGCACCATGACTGTCAATGCAGATGGAACATACAGCTTCAGCAAACTTCAGGAGGCATCTGTTTCCAACAAATACCTTTCTGTCGGAGATCTGGATCTCAACGCCGGATATGGTGATTATCAGGTTACACTGAACGGTGTTGGAACAAAAACAGGATTAAAAGTTGGTGAAAATGAGACCGTTCCATATACGCTTTACGGTGCAATCCTGAAGACCACAGCAGGAAAATCTTACGGAATGACCTGCCTGGAAAATCTCTGGGTTGGTCAGAAAACACCGAATGTGGAGATCGCATGGTCCATCAAAGAAGGTCAGGGGCTGAAACGTGGACATGGCGCAGGCGATGAGTTCTATCAGTTCAGTGATATGAATGGTGCTACATTAAAGAGCATTACATTGATCACAGACCTTGGAACCATTGAAGTTCCGTGTGGTGAGAATGGATTAGAATTAACAAAATACTATGAAGGTGATCTGAGCGGTCTGAAATATGCGATTGATAATGATTCCACAGAGCTGAGCATCAGCGGTGTTCCGTCTGATCTGGAAAATGTAAAAATTTCCGTATCCGGCGGTCTTGCAACTGACGCAGAGATCAAAGATGGAAAAGTAGAGCTGAGTCAGGCACCGGAAGCAGGATCTACTTACACACTGACCATCAGCAGCTCCAACTATCCGGAAATTACAAGAACAATGTCCACACCGATCGTAAAAGAGCAGGTGACAGAACTTCAGAAATGGGTTGAAAAAGCAAAAGCTACAAACGGCTATGAGAGCAATGCGGATCTGAAGGAGCATGTAGCAGAAGCAGAAGAGATGATCGCAAATAAAAATGCGGCATCTGCGGACGCAGCAGAACTCATCGGTGAGCTGAAAGAAAAAGTAAAAGCTACTTATAGCAAATTAGAGGCAGGCGCTACTTTAAAGGGAAATGTTCTTGGAATTACATTAGGTAATACAGAGTTGGAAAAACTAGAGAATCCGACCTATACATTATCTGTTCGTCAGGGAAGAAGTTTTGTAACGGTGGCAGAAGGTGAGTTAGATGCATTGAATGTGACACTGGAAAAAGAACTGACAGTGGGAACGGAATATACACTGACCATTGTAAGTGATAATTATCAGGATGCACAGGTCAAGGTTACAGCAGAAGAAGCTGAGCCGACTCCGGAACCAACTCCGGTACATGTTGATGGACTTGCAAATGAGCCGGATGAAAATGGTGATTATTACTATTATGTAAACGGCGAAGTTGCAACGGATGTAACCGGTGTGATCAACAACGCAACAGACTGGTACTATGTAGAGAACGGAAAAGTAGATTTCTCCTACAACGGAATCAGAAATAACCAGAACGGCTGGTGGAAGATCACAAACGGAAAAGTAGATTTCAATTATACCGGAGTAACCAATAACGAAAACGGCTGGTGGTATGTAAGTGATGGAAAAGTAGACTTCACTTACAATGGAATCAGAAATAATCAGAACGGCTGGTGGAAGATTACAAACGGAAAAGTAGATTTCAATTATACCGGAGTAACCAATAACGAAAATGGCTGGTGGTATGTAAGAGACGGAAAAGTAGATTTCAACTATACCGGAATCAAAAATACCAAAGACAGCTGGTGGAGAATTGAAAACGGAAAAGTAAACTTCAACTACACCGGAGTAACCAATAATGAAAACGGCTGGTGGTATGTGAAAGACGGAAAAGTAGATTTCAATTACAACGGACTTGCCACAAATCAGAATGGTACATGGAAAATTGAAAATGGAAAAGTAAATTTCAATTATAATGGAACCGTAAAAGTAGACGGAGAAAAATATAAAATTCGAGGCGGGAAAGTTGTAAAATAATCCCCAAATGAGGGATGGATGAAAGATAAATTTATGTCGGTGACAGCATGAAAAATGTTCGGAATCGCAGATGAAATTTATCGGAAATAAAGGAAGGTGAATCTTGAAATACAGATTTGCCTTCTTTTTGCGTTCGAGAGAAAAAATAATCAACAAGAAACATAAATGAAAAAAGATACTCAATATTAATGATAAAGTATTTCAATAACAATGAATGTGAAAAAAGTGTGTTGACGTTAAGCAAGACTAATGCTATCATAACCGCCGTTAGATAGTGCTAATAAAACTTGCTATATACTAAAACAAGTTAGAAGTAAACGATAAAAGTTTATTGACACAATCTGATGAAGATATTTTTGATTTATTAAAATGAAAAGTATAAGGAGGAATTTATGAGAAGAAAGAAACTTTCGATGAAAGTATCCGCGGCAGTTCTTGCGGCAGCAACATTTATGAGTACCTGCCCAACCGCTGCATTTGCAGTAACTGGTGATAAGAAAGCGGCAGATGGCACTTATACGGCTACAAAGCATGTTTCAAAAACAGAGGCTGATGTAGACGATGAATGGAATGAATATGATGTAGAGGTTTCCGTCACAGTAAAAGATGGGAAATTTTCTGATATTACTGTAACACCGAAAAATGGATATGTAGAGGCTGATAACAGTAGCTATTTTAATAAAGCATATACTAAATCAAAGGGAATCAAGACATTACTGGTAGGTCAGGATGCAACAGAAGATAACATCAACGGATGGTCTACGGTAAGTGGTGCAACACGTACCTCTACAGCAATTAAGGAAGCAGCACTGGAAGCAATTAAGGGAGCTGATGAGGCATTAGACGGAACAGTCGTAAGTGACACATCTGTACTGGAAGCACAGATTTCAGCTGCTGATAAAGTAAATGCTGCAACAGAGAGCGTATGGACCGGTGACTGGTCTACATTTACATCTGCATATAATACAGCAAAAAATGTACTGGCTGCATATAATGCTGATAAAAAAGCAGGAACTACACAGGAGGCTGTTGATGCAGCAGCTAAAAATCTGACAACTGCGCTCAATGCTTTAGTTCGCTATGCATATATGAATATTCCGTATGCAGATTTTTATGCCGGAGAAGGAGTTACAGCAGTAGATGTTGTTACTTCTGCTACAAAGAATAAAACAAAGAATGCTAACATTTCCGGTGGAAGTTATCATACCGAAGATGGTTCTGAGATTACAGGAGTGACTTACCCGGTTCAGATGACAGCTGCCACATGGGCATCCGTTGACTGGAGTGCGTATAAAGAAGTAACAGATAATGATAAACTTGAAATTACGACAAATAACCATGGTAATGTTTCTACAACAACCTATACAGGAAAAGATACCCTCTGCCAGGCAGCAAGCAATGCTTATTATATGATCAGCAAATCTGAGGCACCGGAATCTTATAAGGTGCTGAATGTTGAGAATGGAACACTTTCTTTTTCTAAAGTACAGGGAAATGTTTCAACGGTAACAGATGAAAATGCAGAGATTGATGCATTAACACCATGGGGGGATTATTGCCTGAGCCTTTCCGATGAAGTTGGTTCACAGCTTAAACTTGCCGGAGTTGATGATCGTGCAACTGTGTATGGAGCAATCATTACAGATACAGATGGTAATAAATATGCAATGCGTCATCTGGAGAATATCTGGAATGTAAAAGGTACTGCTGAAATCGCGTGGAGTGTAGGTTATGTGACAGAAGAGCCACATGGAAATACATTGAGCGCAGATGCATACAAAAACTTAAATGGTGCAACGATTAAATCTGTTACATACTATACAAGTAACGGAAATTATACTGTAAACGTTGGAAAAAATGGTCTTTACGTACCGGTGAAAGCAGATTATTGTACTCAGTTGAAAGTAGAGAACCCGGAAACAGATGCAGCTGAGACAACAATTTCAGGAACTGATTCACTTCCGAGTGATTTTGCGGCAGAGTATTCATCTGACACATTAGAGAACATAAAAGTGGCTAATAATATCCTGACCTTTGATCCTACCGATGCCGCAGGAACACAGTATATTGTTGTGTCAGATAAAAATGGAAAATATGCAAGTGTAGAACTTGAAATTTCTCTGACATCATCAAAAGTGGTTGCTGCATTTGACGAGTCATCAGATTCGCTTGTTGCTGCAGAGGATGTAGCTGAATCTGTATTTGCAAGCTATCTGTACAACATGGAATCTGTAACAGTGAATGATACTGTTTACGAGGGCTGGAGAAACGTTGGAGAAGTTATCAATGATGACGGAACAATCAATGAAACAGGAAAAGCATTTAAAGATGCAAAAGCTGGTGACAAGTTTACAATCACTGTAAAATCCGAAGGTTATACAAATGATCTTACATTTACATACACTGTACCGGAGTATACTTATGCATACGCAGCTGTTTCATATTCAGAGTATTATGCAAATGAAGATGTACAAAATGCAGGATCTTCAGAGTCTTCTGATGTGAAGGATACAAATGGTGAGTATGATAAAGGCGCATTCGATACTGTAACACGTGCAACTGCTAACCATGGACTTCACAGAGGAAGTTTCCAGCAGGATGTAGTAATTTATGATACCGACGGAAATTCCTATGAGCCTGTATCCTGGACAGATGCAAATACAGCTGTACTGAAAGACGGAAGTACACTTGTGAAAGCAACTGACAGAACAACAGGAGTTACAACTCTGACTGTTAATGGCAAGACAACAACATACAAAGATTACGAAGTCAAAGGAATTAAATATGTCCCTGTAAAAGTAAAAACAAAGAACTTTGAAGCATTCAAAGAAGCATATAGTGTAGTTGAAAATGGAGAGACACTTTCCGGTGGATATTCTGAGAAGAATTTGAATAGTTACACTGCGGTAGCAGCTGTGGATGCAGATACGAATGGTCTGAAAACTGTTACAATGAGCGCAGACGGAACATTCAGTTTTGGCGCAGCACAGGAAGGAACAACATCTGGACTGAAAGATACCGAACTGAAGGTTGCAGATACATCAAATATGGGTGTGGAAGTGGTAAGCAGCAGTAGTTTTGGTGATTTCCTGAGAGTTGATCTGACAGAAAACTATGGAGATCTTGGAGCTGCTTTGCAGTCTGTAGAGTGGACTTATTATGGAGAGGGCGATACGGCACTTGCAACCTATGGAACAAAATTTGCAGCAGATAACTGGATGCATAAATCCATGGGAATTCAGCTTGGTCTGACAGATTCCTTAAGATGCCAGCTTCCGGAAGGAACAGATGGATCTGGTAAATGGGTACTGACTATTCATGCACTTGGTTATGCAGATACAAAAGTAGAAGTGACTGTGGCTGAGAGCGATGTACACAAGCCAACAGAAGTAAACGATATTACAAAACTTGAAGCTGCAATCGAATCCGCTGAAGCACTGAACGAAGCAGATTACACTGCACAGAGCTGGGAGAACATGCAGGCTGAGCTTGAAGAAGCAAAATATGTGCTGGAAGATGCAAAGAACTCTGCAACAAGCCAGGAAAGCGTGGATGAAGCAACAAATCATCTGAATGATGCAATCGCTTCACTGGAGAAAGTGAATAAATTTACTGGACTTTCTAATACACCTGCGGAGGATGGAAACTACTACTATTATGTAGATGGTGAAATTGATTATGATATTAATACAATCGTAAACAATGCAAATGGCTGGTGGAAAGTTACAGACGGTAAAGTGGATTTTGCTTATACTGGAATTTCCAACAATGAATATGGCTGGTGGTATGTTGAAGACGGTAAAGTTACATTCGATTATGACGGAATTGAAAATACCAAAACTGACTGGTGGAAGATTACAGACAGTGCCGTAGACTTTGGCTATACCGGAGTAACAAACAATGAGAACGGCTGGTGGTATGTAAAAGACGGTAAAGTAGACTTCTCTTACAACGGAATCAAAAACAATCAGAACGGTTGGTGGAAGATTACAAATGGTAAAGTAGATTTCAACTATACTGGAGTTGCAAACAATGAGAACGGCTGGTGGAGAGTTGAGAACGGTAAAGTAAACTTCAACTTCAACGGCATTGCAAACAATGAGAACGGCTGGTGGTACATCAAAGGCGGTAAAGTAGATTTTTCTTACAATGGAACGGTTAAATTAAACGGTAAATCTTACAAAGTTGTGAACGGAAAAGTAAGAGTATAATACATAAAGGAAACATTTTTACATCCTAAGCAAACAAATTAAAAATCCGGTTTCGGGAATTCCCCGGAGCCGGATTTTTCCATGAAATAGAGTATAAGAGTGGTCAGCAAATGTAAAAATCAAACCGTCGAAAATGTTGAAGTGTTGAATGCCATATGATATTATAAAAACAATATAAAGACGACAGATAAATTTGACAAGAAAAGGGACTTGAGATGACGGCGGAAGAGTTTTTGAGTAATAATTTTGCAGAAATAATAGGACTCGTATTTATTTGGGTCATTTTAAAGAAAGAGAATGTACTAGATAAAGAAGATGTTCGCAAATTGATGAATATTTTTTGGTGTGAATGTGCGGAACTTATTACATTCAACCTGGAAAAAATTACAGGATACTGGAGTGAACCAACTGCTTTCCGGATTCTCTTATCAGCAGCTGCATATGTTCTCAGAGCGGTATTAGTATATCTGTTTATACGATTCATCTGGCCACATGAAGATAACAAGATGGCCCGGAATATATTAAAGATTCCGGTATGGATTTGTGTAGTATGCGCTATCTCCCCGTTTTTTACGGACAAGGTTTATTCTTTTAGTGATACGAATCATTTCGTCAGAGGACCGTTAGGCTGGGTTTTTGTAGTTACCGTAATAGGATATGTGCTTTTGTTTGTGTACTATACTGTTAAACAACACAAAGAGAATGAAAAAATAAATACAAGGATATTGTTATTGATTGCCTTCTTTATCATTTCAGCGACCATTATGTCGACAGTCTATGATGTTGAATGGCTAGGCAGAATTTCTATTGTGTATGGTATGGTTTTTTGTCTGTTTGCATTGGATGCCAGCAAGTTGAAAAATATGATTTACATCCTGCAGGAAAACGAAGAATTAAAAAATGCTTTAAATGAATTAAAAACAACAAGAGAAAAGGAAAAAGTATATCAGGAAAAGTTACTTGCTGCGAAGCAGGATGCGGAGCAGGCAAACAGGGCAAAAACAGACTTTCTGCTGCGTATGAGCCATGATATCCGTACGCCGCTGAATGGTATTGTTGGAATGCTGGATGTTGCAGAACGGTGTCGGGAGGATATTAGCAAAAGAGACGAGTGTAAGGAAAAAATAAGAGAATCGGCGCAGGTGCTTCTTGAACTCATTAATGAAGTACTGGATATGAATAAACTTGAATCTGGAAATATTGTTCTGGAACATGTGCCATTTGATATGAAAGCTATTTCAAAAAATGTTTTTACACTTGTCAGCAGACAGGCTGAAGTCAGAGGAATCAAGATTATAGAAGAAGATTGCAATGTGCCGCATTACAGACTGATTGGAAGTCCGGTTCATTACAAAAGAGTCATGACCAATATTCTGAGTAATGCAATCAAATACAACAAAGAAAATGGGAAAATTTATATTACATGCAGAGAAATTCCAAACAATGAAAATGTGGTGAATATCGAATTTAAATGCCGGGATACCGGACTTGGCATGTCACCGGAATTTGTGGAACGTATATTCGAACCGTTTACACAGGAAAATGAGAAGAATCGTTCGGAGTACGGTGGTACCGGACTTGGCATGTCAATTACCAAAAAATTGACAGATAAGATGGGCGGCAAAATCACTGTGGAAAGTGAACAAGATAGAGGAACTACTTTTGATGTCATTATCCCGTTTGAAATAGACAAAAGTGAAGAGAAAGAAAAAAATGAGGAGACGGGGGAAATATCGGATTCTATCAGTGGATTAAAGATACTTGTGGCGGAAGATAATGCCCTGAACATGGAGATTGCAAAGTTCCTGCTTGAGGAAGAAGGGGTATCTGTTGTTGAGGCCAGAAACGGAAAAGAGGCTGTGGAAGCATTTGCAAAGAGTGGGTTCTTTGAATTTGATGTAATTCTTATGGATATCATGATGCCAGTTATGAATGGGTATGAGGCCACTGAAAATATCCGTGAAATGACTCGTCCTGATGCAGCAAAAGTTCCGATTATAGCGATGACGGCCAATGCCTTTACAGAGGACAGGATAGCAACTAAGGAAGTGGGAATGAATGAGCACCTTGCCAAACCTCTGGATATAAAACTTGTTATTCAAACGATTGCCAGGAATGTTGGCACATATAAAAACAAGTAAAAAGTAAATTGTTTTAGTATCATCTGCATATATCTGTCAGTATTGGTGGAGTGTGTAATGTACATCCGCTTAAGGAGGCAATCTATCAGGCAGATAAACTGATATATCAGAATAAAAAAGTCTTGGGAGTAAATCTGCTCAGCTCTGAATAATAAATAAAAAATCGCTCCATACTAACAGCAAAACAAAGTCATATAAACCGAATGTTTATAGTCTGGAAGGAGGAAATTTACATGTGTTGTAAATTGATGAAAAAGTGTTGCTGTTTAGTAGTGATCGCCATGATCGCGGGAGCGGTTTTTTATTTTTTGTGCGGGTTAAAAGGAGAGGATATGTACGAAGAGGGAAGCTTTGGAAAAAAGATGCAAGACAAAAAGAAAAAAGTAAAACAGGCGTGTGGCTGTATGAAAGAGCAGGGAGAAGACATTGCAAAGGAAATGAAATTCGCAGCAGAATATTCTGCGGATGAGATGAAGGACAGCTGGAAACATGTGGGAGAGGCGGTGCACCACGCTACCAATGAGATCAAAGTAGATGTGTCTGAGATGAAGGAATCTGCGCAGGCGGTCTTTGAAGACGAGGCGGAGAAATAATATGAGTGCTTCGGGACAGACATTATATCTGAAGATTGAACAAAATTGTATTGTGTATGAACGCAGTGTAAAGCTGCAGGATATCGCATCGGTGGAGTGCACCGATGTGGGTATCCGCCGTCAGGTGCTGCAGGAGCAGATTTATCATTTTCATGGAAATGAAAAGAGCAGTTTCGTGCAGGTTTTTTCTGTTTTATATATTATCCAGAAAATTCATGAAAAATATCCAACTCTGGAAATTGAAAATATTGGCGAGCCGGATTTTGTCATCCGTTACGTGCCGGATCCGGAAAAGAAAGCGGTGCAGTATTTCAAAACGGCGATCGTGTGTGTGATCCTGTTTTTCGGCTCAGCGTTTACGATCATGACATTTATTGAAGACGTGTCGGTTTCAAAGGTATTTGCCGCATTGTATACAAGGGTAACCGGGCAGACATATACGGGCGTTGGCGCGTTGGAAATCTGTTTTTGTATTGGGCTGGCGATTGGAATCATGGTCTTTTATAATCATGTCGGACACAAGAAGATCACGGATGATCCGACTCCGATTCAGGTGGCCATGCGCAAGTATGAACAGGATGTGGACACAACGTATATTGAAACCAGCAGCCGCAAAGGAAAAAATTATGATGTGTAAGAATACCACATATGATTACAAAAGTGTGTTTGCGATGAAGGTTAACTCTTTAGTGTACAAAGCTTTTGAAATATCGTAGGCAGCAGAAGAAGTTTACCATATATCGCATAGAAAGTAACGATAGAAAGAAGGGGATTGCACAAGTGATTGGTTATCAGATTGTATTGGGGCTGCTTGGCATATTATTTGGCATTGGCGTCGCAGCAGGCGTGTTTGCTTTGGTAGCAAGCTTAGGCATGGTACCGCGTATGGCTGGAAAAACAAGTGTAGCCGCATATGTGCCAGAACTGGAAAATGCATTGATCTTTGGCGGAATCTTCGGATGCGTTCTGGCAATTTTTCCACAACTTCCGTTTCAGGTTGGTTTGTGGTTCCTTGTGGTTTATGGATTGGCATCCGGTGTGTTCTTGGGCTGTTTGTCGGTGGCATTGTCAGAAGTGCTGAATGTGTTTCCGGTGCTGTTTCGCAGAGCAAACTTGAAAACTGGACTTGGATTTTTGATCACAGCTTTTGCAGCAGGAAAAGCAGTGGGGGGTCTCGTCTATTTTTTCTGGATTGCATAATAAAATTAGAATCCGAAGGGTGGTAAACATTTTGAGTGATAATAAGAAAAAAACAAAATCAGATTACAAAAATACACCGAGGGAAGAGCTGATTCGGGAGATTTCAAAAGCAGAAGACGCCAAAACCGAAGAAGAAAAAGAAGCACGGAAGAATGCGTATGATGCCTATGTCAGTCAGGTCACACCGACTTACAGTCTGCCTCTGAACATGCTGAAAGCTTTTCTGGTGGGAGGCATTATCTGCTGCATCGGGCAGGGAATCACGAATTTTTGCCTGAGCCGTGGAATGGATACACTGACAGCAGGAAAGTGGACGAGTCTGATTTTGGTATTGATCAGTGTGGTTCTCACCGGATTGAACATTTATCCAACTATTGCAAAATTCGGCGGCGCCGGTGCGCTGGTTCCAATCACAGGTTTTGCGAATGGTGTGACAGCCCCGGCCATTGAATTTAAAAAAGAAGGACAGGTATTTGGTATCGGAAGCCAGATTTTTTCCATCGGCGGACCGGTTATCTTGTATGGCATTTTCACAAGCTGGCTGTTGGGACTGGTGTACTGGATCTGGAAAATTGTGCAGTAATATCCATATGAGCACAAAATAGTGATTTTTCAAATAACAGATGAAAAATGAATGGCATATAGACACGTTAAAAGACAATAAAATACATTTCCAATTTATACTGGATTTTCCCCTGAAAATATACTATCATGCTAAAGGATGTATATATACAGATGTGAGATTCAAACGCACATCTGATATAGTCTTCGGCGGGATTACAGAGATGTGCAGAGGGAGGATGTCATACGTTGTATGACGCACATCTCGCAGCAAGAATGCTCAGGGCATTCTTGAAAATCAAAATTAACAATAGATGAGGTAAGCGAGGGGATAAGTTGAATAACGATTTTTTTGGAACAGAGAAAATCTCAAAAATATTATTAAAAATGGCGCCGCCGGTCATGTTGGCACAGCTGATCCAGGCGTTATATAACGTGGTGGACAGTTTCTTTGTCGGCCGATATTCAGAGAGTGGTCTGACGGCACTCTCTATTATTTACCCGATTCAACTTCTGATGATTGCACTGGCGGTGGGAACCGGTGTCGGAATCAACACAGAAATGGCGTATAACCTTGGGATCGGAAGAAAAAGAAGATCTGACGAGACAGCAGGTATCGGCACACCGCTTGCATTGCTCATGTGGGTGAGTTTTGCGGTAGTCTGCTTCTTTTTGATGCCGGCATATGCGCGGATGAATACATCTTCTGAGGAAGTCATTACGATGGTGGTGCTTTACGGAAGAATCGTCTGTGTGGTCAGCATCGGACTGTTTCTGGAAAGCGTCTGGACGAAAGTGCATCAGGCGGAAGGAAATATGCGGACCCCGATGATCGCGCAGATCATTGGTGCGATCGTAAATATTGTGTTAGATCCGCTTCTGATCTTCGGTCTGTGTGGTTTGCCGAAAATGGGAATCGGCGGAGCTGCCACAGCGACGGTTGTGGGACAGATCGCAGCAGCATTGATTGTTATGAAAGGCGGATTTCGCAAGATTCCGGCGCTCGTGGTATTTCCACACCAGATCAAGCGGATTTACAAGCTGGGAATCCCCAATATTCTGATGCAGGCAGCGTACACTTTTTACATATTTGGATTGAATCTGATCCTTGCGACCTTCTCAGATCAGGCGGTAACAGTACTTGGCTTATATTATAAGTGGCAGGCATTTTTCTTTATCCCATTGGGCGCAATGCAGACCTGTATCGTTCCGGTGGTAAGTTATAACTATGCGGCTGGTAAATACGAGCGATGCAAAAAGACAGTGAAAGTGGCAATCGTATTTGGAATTGCGTTGATGATGATCGGTGTTGTTTTATTTGAAACCATTCCGGGACCGATGCTGCATGTATTTTCACACGATCCGAAAGTAATCAGCATTGGAGAGGTGGCCTTCCGATTTATTGGAATCAGTTTTATTCCACTGGTAAGTTCCCTGACGTTTCCGGTATTTTTCCAGGCGTTGGGACATGCGGTAAAAAGTTCGATTTTGACCATTATCCGAACCGTATTTTTGTTTATCCCGCTGGCTTATCTGTTCTCAAGATTCGGACTGAATTATTTCTGGCTGACCTTTCCGGTGACGGATTCTATCACGACGCTGGCAGGATACCTTTTCTATCGTCAGTTTGTGAAAACGACGATGCCAAAGACTGTTACGGAGTAAAAAGTATGGGTGAAAAAATAGGAATCATATCCGATACGCACAATTTATTGCGTCCGGAAGTGTTGGAAATCTTAAAGACCTGTGACTGTATTTTGCATGCGGGGGATGTGACAAAAGAAGAAATCCTTGATCAGATTCGTTTTCTTGGAAATTTGTACGTCGTGCGTGGCAATAACGACGGTGACTGGGCGAAAAACATTGCAAAAGTACTGAAATTTGAAATCGACGGCGTGCATTTTGTGATGGCGCATGAGCGGCGGCATCTGATCGGACAGACAGAAGGCACAGATGTGGCAGTATTTGGACATACACATAAGTACTTTGAAGAACAGTCGGAAAAACTGCTCTGGCTGAATCCGGGAAGTTGTGGATATCCGCGGTTTGGCGGGGCTGTGACGATGGCCATTATGCAGATCGAAGATGGCAGATATCACGTGGAGAAAATTGACTTTTCCGGGGTGAAGTGATACGATTTATAACAAATATAAGTGACAAAATTGCATCCATGGAAAGAACAAAATCAGTCTGATATAGTTCCGAACAGTAAGATGTGATGCGCAGGATAATTTTGTGGAAAGAAGGAACATAGTATGATAAATCCGGCAGCAGCTATGAAAGTAATGAAAGCAAAAAATCAGTTCGTAAGCAACCATCCCAAATTTGCGGCATTTTTCCGCAATGTATTAACCGGTGGTGTACAGGAAGGTACGATCATTGAGATCACAGTGACCAGACCGGGAGAAGAACCGATGACAACCAATATGAAAGTACAGCAGTCTGATATTGAACTGTTCCAGAGTCTGAAAGACCTGAATGGCTGATTGATACAGAATATAGTATGATATAGCATAAGCATGTTGGAATAAAACCATGTGTTGTTGCTATATCAACATGCAAATGTTGTAGAGTTTGAACGGAGATGTTGTATGTGATGAAAATTCCAGAGATGTTAGATGAGCTGAAACAGAAAGCACTTCACGACGAGAAATTACGGCAGGAATTACTGGCCACCAGAGAAGATCCGCAGCCACTGACTGCTTTTTGCAAAAAATGTCAGGAAAACGGATATCCAATATACGAGATGGAGCTGGTTCTGGCAGGTGAGGAATTTTATGCCACGATGAAGCGGAGCACGAACGGCGGTGGCGAAAATTCACCGATGCTGGAAGGCGAAGATGATTTTTATGAATTATTTTTTGCGGGATTATAGAGTTGGAGTAACATTATGAGTAATTCAGGAATGTATGAAAATTTTTGTTCTGCATTTCAAAATATGAAGGAAATCTATAAATTGGTTATAAGGATGTAATAGCATGTATTCAATGATTTTACTGGATGATGAAAAAATCGTATTACAGGGCATTCAGAAGCTTTGCCAGAAAGAAGATTTTGGATTTACGATCAAAGGGGTCTATGTGGACCCTTTAAAAGCGGTGGATGCATTACCGGATCTGCGGCCGCATCTGATCATTACAGATGTGCGGATGCCACAGATGAACGGTTTGGAGTTCGCAAGACACGCACGGGAAATACTGCCGGAAAGCGAGATTGTGATTCTGTCCGGATACCGGGATTTTTCCTATGCGCAGACAGCGATGCAGATTGGAGTCAGCGATTATCTGTTAAAACCCATCAAAAAGGCGGATTTTAGCGATATGTTGCATCGTATGTATATGCGTATTGAGGCAAAGAGCGGTCAGGCAGCTTATTATCAGGTGTTGGATGGTTATGCCCGTGGACTGGTTGGAAAAGAAGAAGTGGAGAGTGTTGTGTCATCATCCACAATGAAAGATGTCGGTCAGAGACCGGGCATGGTGAATCCGAATGGCGACCAGTCAGCGACCAAAATCGTGCGGGATGCATTGAGTTACATTAAGAAACATTATAATGAGAACATTTCCCTGACAGATGTGGCAGACCATGCCAATGTGAATAAAAGTTATCTGTGTGACGTTTTTAAAAAGGAACAGAATGTCACGATCATTAACTATATGACCAATCTGCGGATTGAGAAGGCAAAGGAATTGCTGGTTCATACGGATATGAAAATGTACGAGATTTCCGTGGAAGTCGGTTACAATGACTATACTTATTTTTCACAGATTTTTAAACGAAATACAGGATCAACGTTGTCAGAATTCCGTAAAATGTATGCCCGAAGATAATAAAAAAAGGAAGTCTGTCGGAACAGTGGCTGTTGCAGAGTGCAGTGATTCAAAGAAGATCTTTTTTTGGTTATATTTATAAAGGGAAACGCTTTAATCAGCGTTTCCTTAGAATTATTTTTTGGTATCGCAGGCAGAATCTTCTTCTGCCTGCGGTACCGTTTTTTCTTTCTTCTGAGTGGGGAGCTTGATGTCACAGTAAGTTCTTCCACCACGGATAAAGTAAGACAATCCGTACTGTAAACCACAGATCAACTGAATGCGGCGGTGAATATTCTGCACACCGTAGCTGTTTTCATCAAAATCAAGCAATTCATGCTGGCTGGCATCGAAATCAAGTAATTGTTCCATATGTTCCAGAGAAATGCGGTCACCATCGTTTCCAATTAAAATATGAAGTTCATATTTCTGGATCAGAACCTGCAGATTAATGGAAAACGGTTCGTCCGGAGAGGTAATTCCGTGTTTGATGGCATTTTCCACCAGCGGTTGAAGCGTAAAACGTGGAACCAGAAAGTTGCCGTAGGCATCCGGACAGTCAATGGCGATATCCAGACAATCCTGATATCGGAACTGCTGCAGCAACAGGTAACTTCTGACATAATCAAGTTCCTGTGAAAGTGTGATAAAAGAACTTTTGCTCTTGGTCAGGCTCAGCCGGAACATGTCGGACAGCGCTGTGACCATCTCGCTAATTTCATCCTGATCGTTGGAAATTGCCATCCAGTTGATGGAATCCAGCGTGTTATAAAGAAAATGTGGGTTGATCTGACTTTGCAGCAAGGCAAGTTCCGCATCTTTCTTTTCCAGATTCTTGACATAAATTTCACGGATCAGGGTATTGATACGAGCAACCATCTGGTGATAGGAGTCGTAAATCTGGATGATCTCGGCAGGCAGTCCCTTCATATCCAGCTGTTCTTCTTTTGGCTGCGGTTTACGCGGTGTATGAATGGAAAATGGTTCCGGAGTCGTATTACTGCGGTAATTATCCATGTTGTGTGCCAGATAAATGATCGGACTGGACAGTGAGGTGGATGTGCGTGCTGCCAGGAAAAACAGGATCACGATCATCATCAGTACCAGCAGGACTGACTGAAGTAGGAAGATGGAAAGCGGTTCATCTACTTCATTGAAAGGGGTTGCCGTATAGATATACCATCCATTCTGAGTTACCGGCTTGATGTTGATCACAAATTTCTGACCATTGTAAGAAAGGATCGTTCCGGTTTCCGATGGCTTTAGTTCATTCAGAAGAAAAGAGTAATCATTGGAAACGATACTGCGCAAGATGGCTTTCCCATCACTGTCTACAAGCCAGGTATTTGTTGTTTTACCAAACTGGAGCCCGCTTAACAGATCACATAGATAGGAATCATCCACATACATGACCAGATAACCAAGTCTGGTGGAGTAGTCTGTCAGGCTGTATACTGGCCTTGCCATCATCAGGTGCTGTGGTTCCCCCTGATTGATTGCCGGCTGTGCATCCATTTCCGAAGCTCCCGGAAAGGCTGCGTATGTGTTGCTATCAGAATCGACAGCGTCATCTGCCACTGGGCGGTAATCCGGATTTACAAACCAGAGAAACGGCTTATTGCTCTCCTGCAGCGTGGCAAGCCAGCGGGAATGCAGAATCGTATCATAATCAGAAATATTTGTAAAGGCTTTTTCTGTGGAGTACAGTGTCTGATTGTGTCCGATTAAAATTACGCAGTTGATATAGTCGCGGTTTGCAATGAATCCATTGACATGGTAGGAAACATCTGCATTTTGCGGAAACTGCTCACCGGAGGTATTGTCAGACATGATCTGCTGGATCGCACTGTTAAAGATCATATCCTGAGACACGGTCTGAGTATTTTCCAGCAGGTTGGCAATATCACGTCGGACTTTTTCCGTGGCACTTGCCTGTGAATTAATGACGGTCTGCTGGTAGTTTTGCGAAAGCATCCAGAGAGAAATGCCGCAGACGATACCGATCACCGGTGTGGCGATCCGGAAAATGGACAGCAGCACTTTGGTCTGAAATCGCTGCGGATTGTGGTTGTGCTTGTGCCTAGGTTCAAATTGTTTCTTATTTATGTTTCTATTCATGGAAATTTAACTCCTTAGCTTCTGATAAAAAATAAATAATCACTGAAAATAAATTTATTTTTCAAATAAATAAAATAAATATGAAAAGAAAATAAAATTTGTCTATTTTATCTCATTTATTCTATCAGAAAACCGTACACAGGAAAAGAAAAAAGTATACAGGTAATAAGTGATAAAAATCAAGCAACTGTTTTGTGTACTATTACAAAAAATATAAAATAGTTGCTCAAACATCCGAAAATCAATGTCATTTAGTTAACTGATTTTGACCGAAATGCTTGAACTGTAACTTGTTATATATCGAAAATACCGTTTAGTTAAGAAGTTCAGAAGCCAATGTACGG
>CAVEOS010000056.1:0-18649 GCA_963617435.1 Lachnospiraceae bacterium | reverse complement strand
GTTATATAAGGAACAACACTACAAAACAATAACTGATTTATTTCAAGCTCATTTTAAAAGTCTTAACGGTAATTACAATTTGACTATTTGTAGTATCTTATTATTTTATTATGCTTGTTCGAAAGAAAAAGGTGCCGAAAAGCAAACGGTATGCAAAGAATCTTACTATGCCTACTGGTTACTTAAGTTACTGAATTTAACTTTTGAAATGAATGAATTGACTAAAATTTACCCGGGATTGTTGCAAGCATCTGGTATTTTGCCTTGTGATAAATAAAAGAATCTGCAATATAAATGTATTATAAAAGTATATTGTTTTGTACATTATCCTTACCTTTTAGATAAAATTTTATACGGAAAATACCGGAAAGAACAATCATGCTGCTCTTTCCGGTATTTGTGTTTTATTAGAAAAACTTTTATGAAGCCGATTTACAGAATTATTTCCCGGCCGCACACTTTTACTTAAGGTTTTTAATACGATGTTTTTTAAGAGATTACAGGTTTTCTTTCGTCTCCGGATTGCGGGCATATTCCTGACGCTGCTCATCACCCCAGATCGCATGTTCGTTCTTTTCGTTGGTACGGATTTTTGTTGCTGTACGCAATTCGTAGCTGAAAATTTTTCCATCACCGACATTTCCGGTATAAGCAGTTTTCTGGATGGTATCAATTACCTTCTCTTCCCATTTTTCGGAAGAAACCACAATCTCCAGTTTGATCTTCGGCAGCAGATTGATCTCTACTTCGGAACCACGGACATAACGTTTTAATCCGCGCTGGGTACCACAACCCATGACCTGCGAAACCGTGATACCATTGACATGAATGGCATTCAATGCCTCTTTGACATCCTCAAACTTTTCTTCATTTATGATTGCTTCTACTTTGATTAACATAGATATCTCCTTATATTTCGTCCTGTTTTAGTATGTATAAACTTTTTCAGGACACCGAATATTTCATTTTTCACATCAATAGATATTAATCCCAACCGTTGAAGGACGGATAAGCTTTCTCACCATGTTCGGACAGATCCAGACCAACGGTCTCAGCACGGTCATCCACGCGGATCTTTGTAAAGATACGCACGATTCCGATACAAACCAGTGTTCCGACTACAGCAATCGCAATCGTGATACCGATACCTGCAAGCTGTGCCAGAAACAAATGTACATCACCGAATACCAGACCATCCCAGCGTGCGACACTGTTGATGGAGGATTTTCCAAATAATCCGGTTGCGATACCACCCCAGATACCGCCGATACCATGGCAGCCAAACGCATCCAGGGCATCATCGATTTTCAGTTTCTGTTTGATCAGTTTGACACCAAAGAAGCAGATTGGGCTGACCAATGCTCCAATAATAAATGCTGACCAGATCGGTACGAAGCCTGCGCCCGGTGTAATAGCTACCAGACCAACAACTAAGCCAGTGGATGCACCAACCAGTGTTGGTTTTTTATCCATGATCACATCCAGAAGCATCCAGGATAACAATGCAACTCCGGCAGAAATCGCACTTGTCATAAAGGCGTGTGCAGCAAGGCCATCTGCTTTTAAAGCACTTCCAGCGTTGAATCCGAACCATCCAAACCACAACATGGAAGCTCCAAGAACAACGAACGGAATGTTATGTACACGATAAGCAACTTTATTATATCCTTTTCTGCGTCCAAGTAAAATAGCTAATGTCAAAGCTGTGATACCGGAACTGATATGAACAACGTTTCCGCCTGCGAAATCAACGGAACCGATGGCTGCCAGCAGTCCGCCTTCGCCCCATACCATATGAGCCAGCGGATAATATACAACCACAGACCATAAAGCGATAAAGAAAAATAATGCTTTAAATTTCATTCGGCCCACAAGAGATCCTGTGATCAGGGCCGGTGTAATGATGGCGAACATCATCTGGAAAGCGATGTATACCAGATGTGGAATGCTGTCTGCATAAGGTCCTGCCTCCGACATGTTAATGCCATGTAAGAATGCCCAGCGGAAATCTCCGATAATGCCTCCGTGGTTGCCGCCGAAAGCAAGGGAATAGCCAAAAGCCACCCACATTACAACAGCCAGACCCATGATGGATACGCATGCCATCATTGTGTTTACTACATTTTTCCTGCGAACCAGTCCTCCATAAAAGAATGCCAGACCTGGTGTCATAAAAAATACCAATGCCGAACAGATCATCATAAAAGCGGTATCTCCTGTGTTCATTTTCAAAATCCTCCTTAACAACGCAAAAAGACGCCTGGATGAATTTCATCCAGACGTCTTTGTCTTTCTGCGTCTGATTCTAGCACAACAAAAATGCAATTGCAACACTTTTTTGTGCCAGAGCCTTAAATTTTATACACAATAACGAATTTTAGTTCTGCATCGTGGAAATGATCAGTAATTCTACCGCAAGCTGATCCCCCATCTGACCGGTTTTGATATTTTCCTCTGTCTGCACACACTCCCGCACAATTTCTTCCAGTCTCTGACTGTCAAAGGCCCGGGCCTGACCGGTATATTTACGCACGGCAAATTCTGGTACGCCGGCCTTGGAAGCCATGCTCTTATAATCAAATCCGCCGTCGGCCATCTCACGCAGCTGCATCAGAATCTGGAAATGGCGGGTGATCAGAAACAAAATACGCATCGCCGGCTCCTTCAACATCAGAAGGTCATAATACAGATCCAGTGCTTTCTTCTGTTCTTTGCGTCCAATGGCATCCACCATATCAAAAATCTTACCGCTAATCTGATTGGCACAGATCTCCTCTACGTCTTCTGCCTCAATTACTTCTTTTTCCATGGTATAGCAAAGCAATTTTTCCAGTTCCTGGGTGATCAATTCCATATCGTTTCCTGTCTTGCTTAAAAACAGTTCCATAACTGAACGGGTGATCTTTTTATTTTCTTTTTTCAGTGTTCCGAGAATCCACTGCATCAGAACTGCGTCTGTCTGACGCTTGAATTCTACCACGCTGCCATACTTTTTGACCTGCTTGTACATTTTTCCGCGCTTGTCCACTTCTTCTTCCACAAAGACGAAATAGGATGTCTCCGGAAGTTCAGCCATGTAAGCGGCAAGGTCTTCCGTACTTTTTTTGAAAAATCCGCTGTTTTCTACCAAAATGACACGGCGCTCCGCAAAAAACGGCAGTGTCTCCGAAAGGTCGATCAATGTTTCCGGACGAATATCTTTCCCGGAAAATGTCGAAGTATTCATTGTGTCTCCCTCTACTGACAATGCGTTTTTCAATCGGGTTTTATACTGCTGCACCAGATAAGGTTCTTCTCCGTATAGCAAATAACAATGTTTAAAATTTCCTGTTTTTAAATCTTCCTGTAATGTTTTCATGTCTCAAAGTATAATATGAATCCGTGAAAAACACAAGGCAGGAAAGAAAAATCTCTCCTGCCCTAAACTGCTTAAGTTCAGTCAATACTGCTCCATAAGTCAATTGATTAATAACCCATATCAGCCGCCAAGCTCCACCATACGGTGAATACATCTGCCTGCGCCTTCCATCACATGTTCTGGAAGTGTAATTTCTTCACCGCCACAACCTTTCAGACAGTTATAAATATCCATCAGTGTGGTAATCTTCATATTCATGCAGGTAAGCTGTACCGTCAACGGATAAAACTGTTTCTCCGGGCAGTCAAACTGCAGATGCTGTACGATACTGTTTTCCGTACCAATGATAAACTCTTTGTGATCGGATTTTTTTGCAAAATTCATAATGCCTGTGGTAGATCCAACATAATCCGCCTGTTCTACCACTTCCTGACGGCATTCCGGGTGAACCAGAAGCAGCGCATTCGGATGCAGTTCTTTTGCCTTTCTGACGTGATCCGGTGTCACGATCATATGGCGCGGACATCCGCCGGTATAAAAAGCAAACTCTTTTTCCGGAATCTGCTGTGCTACATAGCGGCCAAGATTTGGATCCGGGATAAATAAAATCTTATCCGCATCCAGTTTTTTACAAATTTCAACTGCTGAAGAAGAGGTAACACAGACATCGCACTCTGTCTTTAATTCAGAAGTTGTATTGATGTATGCCACAACTGCGTGATCCGGATATTTCTGCTTTAAAGCACGCAGAAAATCAAGATCCAGCTGCTCTGCCATTGGACATCCTGCGGTCGGATTCGCCAGCCATACTTTCTTTTCCGGACTTAAAATCTTGCATGTCTCTGCCATAAAACGGACACCGCACATAATAACTCCCTTACAGTTGCTTTTGGAAGCCTGCACACTTAAACCATAGGAATCGCCCATGTAATCAGCAACTTCCAGAATGTCCTGTCCCTGATAGGCATGCGCCAGGATACAGACATCCTGTTCTTTTTTCATTCGCATAATTTCCTGCTGTATTTCTGCTATTGTCATTTCACTTTCTCACTTTCCAAATTAAATTGCATGTAAATGTTTCATGGAAATATCCAGAATCGGAGCAGAATGTGTCAGCGCACCGCTAGATACAAAATCTACACCAATCTCACAGATTTTTGCAATATTTTCTTTTGTGATATTACCGGAACACTCTGTCTGTGCACGGCCGTCAATCAGTTCTACTGCTTCTTTCATCATCTCCGGTGTCATGTTATCCAGCATGATAATATCTGCGCCAGCCTCTACTGCTTCCTGCACCTGATCCAGATTCTCTACCTCGATCTCAATTTTCCGTACAAACGGCGCATAGGCTTTTGCCATCTGAATAGCTTTCGTGATACTTCCGGCAGCTCCGATATGATTATCTTTTAACAGCACACCATCGGACAGATTATAGCGGTGGTTACAGCCGCCACCCACACGAACAGCATATTTTTCAAAAATGCGGCAGTTTGGTGTTGTTTTTCTTGTATCAAGAAGAGTTACGTTGCTGCCTTTCAGCAGGTCTGCCACCTGTCTTGTATATGTGGCGATTCCGCTCATACGCTGGAGATAATTTAATGCCACACGCTCGCCGGAAAGAAGTACACGGATATCGCCCTGTACCACAGCCATAAGCTGACCTTTTTTTACATGATCTCCGTCTTTGCAATGAAAAGTAACTTTTGTCTCAGGATCCAGCAGGTAAAAGACTCTTGCATACACGTCAAGTCCTGCGATCACGCCGTCTTCCTTTGCAATCAGTTCCACTTCGCCGGGCTGAGCCGTCGGCATTACCGCATTTGTGGACACATCTTCACTTGTAATATCTTCCTGTAAGGCAAGGCGGATCAGATTGTCCGCCTGCAGTTTCATCGTTATATCATTCATGACTGTTTTTTACCCTCTCAATCTCATTTCGTACTGCAGTATGATATTCAGATAAAAGCTGGTCACGGTCTTCGTATTTCTGAATATCTACCGGTGCTCCCTCATACTTTGTCTGTGTGCCAAACATGATATCGTCCGCCGCTCTGCGGGCAAATACCAGTGATTCCAGCAGAGAATTGCTTGCCAGACGGTTTTTGCCGTGTACACCGTTACAGCTTGTCTCACCGCAGGCGTACAGTCCTTTCATGGAAGTACGGCTTCCAAGGTCTACTTTGATACCACCCATGAAATAATGCTGTGCCGGGACAACCGGGATCGGCTCTTTACATGGATCATATCCTTCCTTCAGACACTGCTGATAAATATTCGGGAAATGTTTTAAAATCGTATCTTTTCCAAGTGGACGCATATCCTCCCAGACATGGACAGATCCTTCTTTTTCCATCTGAATAAAAATTGCCTGACTCACCATATCTCTCGGCTGTAATTCATCCGTAAAGCGCTGACCGTTTTTATCCAGCAGCAGTGCGCCCTCTCCGCGGACGGATTCTGATACAAGAAATCTGCGGCCCGGCTTTTTGGAATATAAAGTTGTCGGGTGAATCTGTATGTAATCAATGTTCTCCAGCTGAATCTGATGCTTTAACGCAATCCCAAGAGCATCTCCGGTAATATGCGGGAAATTTGTGGAATTCTGGTACAGACCGCCAAGTCCGCCGCAGGCCAGAACCACATGCTGTGCATAAACCGGATAAACCTGATTGTCCTGATCCATGATAATGATTCCACCGCACACATTGTCATTTGCGATCAGATCCACCATTGTCATATATTCGCAGATTTCAATATTCGGTTTTGTTTTTACTTCATCCAATAAAGTCTGAGTGATCTGTTTGCCTGTAATATCCTCATGGAATAAAATACGCGGCTGAGAATGCGCTGCCTCTCTCGTAAACATCAGATTTCCAGCTTCGTCTCTTGTAAAGTCTACGTTTCTCTGTACCAGATCACGGATGATGCTGTTTGAACTGCGAATCATCAGATCTACCGCACGTTCATCATTCTCATAATGTCCCGCACGCATGGTATCTTCAAAATAATTTTTGTAATCATCTTCCCCCCGCAGCATGCAGATACCGCCCTGCGCCAGAAAGGAATCTGACTGATCAGCTTCCTGTTTTGTAATCAATAAAATCCGTTTGCGCTCCGGCAGATTTAAGGCACAGTATAAACCGGCTGCACCGGTGCCAACGATAATGACGTCATAATATTCTTTCATAGTACTTTTCCTCTTTTTAATGCTTTCGCCATTATACTATCATAGTTTACAACTGTCAAGACAGCTGTTTAACACATATAACCAGATGCAGCCGGAATCTATATCAGACAGGGGATGAAATCCCGTTGCTCATTTACTTTTGTTGCTCCATTGCATATAGAAGCTGGGCTCATCATTCACTCGATATATTTTTGTAATATCCACTGCCCTCCCCGGTATAAAACAGATACTTGCCCCTGATCTTTGGTGCAGTAAATCTCACAGCCCTGTTCCTGCAGACGTTCTATGGTCTCCGGTGACGGATGATGATATCGGTTCCGTTCGCTGCTGGAAATAAGTGCGATTTCAGGCTGTATGCGATCCAGAAACGCTTCACTGCTGGAATAGCGGGAACCGTGATGCGCCACCTTTAAAATATTGACCGGTTGCAGGCTGTTGCGTTCTGATAATAATGTTTCCTGCGCTTCCCCGATATCTCCGGTAAACAACATGGAAAATCCATGGCTTTGCAACTCCCAGACCTGACACAATCCATTGATATCTGTGGCAGTCTCCTTTTTATTCGGATACAGACAGCGCAGTTTCATATCCTTTAAATTCAGCTCGCTTCCGGTGCTGACATATGCGATATCCACACCTTTTTCCTGGGCCAGCGTGATCAATTCCTGACAGCCCTCCTGCTCTGCCTGCGCTTTTGCCAGAATCAGCTGCCGAACCGGGTAATCTGCTTCCAGAAGCTCCAGTAATCCCGAAATATGATCTGTATCCGGATGGGTAACGATCCAGGCATCGATGCTTCCAGCCCGGTGATATTTCAAAAACGGCAGCATTCGATACGTCCCAACTGATTTTTCTGAGCTGCTTCCTCCATCGATCCACACCCGCGTACCAGCACCATCGG
Organism: Lachnospiraceae bacterium; assembly: GCA_963617435.1. GTDB lineage: Bacteria > Bacillota > Clostridia > Lachnospirales > Lachnospiraceae > Eubacterium_I. The sequence goes on along the minus strand of CAVEOS010000056.1, from coordinate 11,200 downwards.
TCAGAAACAGTCCATCCCCCTGTCCAACATCCAGCATGTAGAGCCCCGGCATTTCCGCCGGATGAAACAGTAACGTTCCGGTCAACAATGCACCGCACATTCCGCAAAAAAGCACCTGCATTCTGATTTCTGCGCTGTCCCGATGTCTGCACTTCCAGATACAGAATATTGCAAGAAACAGATAATAAACCATCATGCACCATTGCTCCGGCTGCCCCGTCAGAAGCAGATTTCCGGGCAAATGCCGAAGGAGCTTCATTCCCATTTCGTAAACATCTAAAATCCCATGGCATCCCACCAGCATCCATCCTGCCATATAAGGCAGTTTTGAGTAGATCAGGGCAGCAATCAGTCCGCCGCCTAGCAGCCAGCTGCTCAATGGAAGAACCAGAAGATTTAAAAACAGGGAATAAATCGGAACTTCATAATAAAACCAGGCTGTCAACGGCAACAACCATATTTGTAACCACAGGCTGAACAGACAGTTATTTTTCAGAGGCATCCGTACTTTTTCTGTCAGAAAGCGCTTCCATGTGAGTTTTTTCTCTTCCTGCTCCTGCTCCTTCCAGCCCGTATCCCGGAATAAAATGCCATACATTACAATGGCAAACATTGCCGTAAAGGAAAACAGAAAACCACTCTGCTTCAGGATCAGCGGATTCTCAGCCAGTAGCAGAACAGCCGCCAGTGCAAGTCCATTCGCCGCTTCATAAGTCCTGCCAAGCAGTTGCGCTCCCATCATGCACAGATACATGATCACTGCTCTGCGGGCAGGCACCCCAAAGCCGCTCATATAGGCAAAACAGAAAACCAGTACTATGCTGACAGCCGCAGAAACAGGATAGGATCTGCGCAGTTTACGAAGCAGACGGTAAATTCCAAATCCCAGAATAGAAATATGTAAACCCGAAACGGACAGTAAATGCGAAATCCCTGCATTCTGATACATCTGTCTGGTGTCCGGATCCAGCTGCGATTTACTTCCTGCCACCAGTGTACACAGGATTCCAGCATCCCGTTCATTCAAATGTGCGGTATACACCTGAACCATATTTTTCTGCAGTCGATACAGAATTTCTCCCAAAGAAAAATGTGGTGTACTTTTTTGTTCCATACTGTCTGAAGTCATTCGGCATACAATATTTAACTGTCTGTAATATGCAGCAAAATCAAAATTGCCATCGTTGCGCGCACCGGAAAATAACTGAATGTCACCAGATGCGATAACCGCTGCTCCCACCGGAATGTCATCCGTTTCGTTTGATACAATCATATGCCCGAGAAAAACAGGCTTTTGATCTGAATTCAGATACGTTTGTCTGATATGATATAGATAAGAATCAGATTTTATTTCTTTGCGGCTTACCACACCGCTGATTTCGACCTGTGAAAGGTCACGAACGACAGCCTGTCGTTCGGAATAAGATGTTATGCGCTGTCTGGTCCGGACAGCACCAAATATGCAGCATCCCGCAAGGATCACAAACATGATCCGCCTTTCCAGACGGGATGTCTGCCCCCGCTGCGCTACGCCTGCCATGCAGCCTGCTAATAAAAAAACTGCCGGAATCACATGCCGGACCGATAATTCACCGGCCAGCAGAATTCCGGCAGCCAATGCAGCTGCACACAGGCAGATATGTCGTTTATTGTCCAGAATCAAGTATGCCCTCCTTCTCCTGTTTCTGTACGACTTCTACATCGTCCCCTTCTTCTGTGACAAGATCCAGATCACGTTTATAATATTCGCTCAATGACATCTTTTCACGATATGTGATATTCGTTTTTCCGTTGACTGCAATCTGTACCGTATTGATGGTATCCAGCTCTGTCAGCGAATCTACGATAGAATATATGATCACATCTTCTTTGATCTCAAAATTCTGTGTCAGGAAACCTTCCCCAAGGTTTACCAGACACACGCCATCCATGACAGACACACTGATCAGGTCTGTATTATCCGGTATGGCAGATCTTGCGTTGGAAGATTTCGGCCCGTCTAAAAGCCGCTCCATGATCAGTTTTTCAATAGACGTATTGCTGGAATAATACACATGCTGTGTCTCCCGTACCAGCCCGTCCCCTGTGGTAGAAGCAAAATATAACGTCAGATTTGCCTCCTGAATATTGTTGATCTTCTCCCCCGGATTTTCCACAAAGGAATCATTGGTGAGAATACCGACTTCCTTGCCGTTTACATCCGTCAGAGGCAGATTGTTGACATAGAAAGACACGCCCTCCACATCCGGAATCTGCATCATATTGTGGACAACGGCTCCACGGCAAAGCACCTCTTCCGTAACCGGAATATCGCTGTACGCCTTGTTAAAATACAGATAAAGCTGATGATCAGTATATTCGTAACGCTCAATCTGTACATTATCCGGAAAGAGTTTCTGATAATCCACATCATCCGTTTCTTTTGATATCTGATCAATAAATTCTTCAATGAGATCTGTTGTGTCCGATGCTGTCGGTTCATAAGACTGGCTCACAATTTTTGTTTTCTGTTTGTTCAGATAAAACATTGTATATCCGGTATTTTCTTTTTTGTGTTTTCCGCATCCGGCAAAGGCGCCGAAAGCCAATAAAACAACCAAACAAAAAATACCTGTTCGTTTCCAAATTTTCATAGATATCCCCTTGTCTTAACCTGCGATATAAGTCAGAGGGATCCGCACGGTAAATGTCGTGCCTTCCCCTTCCATACTGTGTACCTTGATCGCTCCGCGATGCATAATGATCGCATTCCGGGCAATGGCAAGTCCCAGGCCGGTGCCACCGATCTCACGGGAATGGGATTTATCCACCCGGTAAAATCGCTCAAAAATACGATCCTGCGCTTCTTTTGGAATACCGATACCATTGTCTTCCACTGTCACAAAGAAATTCTGATGATCCGCATTCAGGGATACATGCACCCAGCCCTCCGGGTTGTTGTATTTGATAGCATTCTCGATCAGATTCGTCAGCGCCAGTGTCAGTTTTACCTCATCCACTTCCGCTACAACCGGCCGGAAGCTCTCCATAACCAGTTCTACATTCTGCTTCTGTGCGATCGGGCGCAGACGTTTCATAATACGCTCCAGCAATTCATTGATCTGCACACTCGCAATATTGATATTTCCTGCGGATTTATCCAATTTTACGAGAGAAAGAAGGTCATTGATGATCTTGTTCTCACGATCGATCTCATCTCCGATATCAGACATAAACTCCCGGTATAGTTCTACCGGAATATCCTCCTGTCCGATCAGGGAATCCGCCAGAACTTTCATGGAAGTCAGCGGTGTCTTCAGCTCATGTGACACGTTGGATACAAATTCCTGTCTGCTCTCATCCAGTGTCTGCAGGCGCTGCAACATTTCATCACAGGCCTCAGAGATCGTCTCTGTCTCAGAATAGGAACGGACACTGATAAAATCTGCCTCATAGCCATCCTGCACATCTTTGATGGATTTTGTCAGGCGCTTAAACGGGCGAACCAGTCCGCTGGACGCGGCAAATCCTGCGATCACAACGATAACGGCCACCAGAAACTGTATCATCAGGGCATATTGCTTTAAAATGCCAAGGGTTGCAACGATACTGTCCGTAGAAACGCTTACCAACATGACGCCGATCACGTTTTTACCGGACTCATCATTGATCGGCAGCGTCATTTCAATATATCGGTTGTCCGCATCATACTTCTGCACCGTCTCACCACCGTAGGACTGTATCACTTCCTCGGCAAGAATTGTTTTCTGCTCATCCAGTGCATATGTATCCTTCACAATGGTAAATGTATTGTCGATCAGCATGACACGGCCATCATAAATGGTGGAAAGCTGATCTAGCTGTGTGGTAATACTTGGTGATGAGGTATCCTGCAGATAATTATTTGCTACGATCTGCGTGGCAAGCAGTTTGGCCTGGCTTGTGATATCCACAGTACGGGTATCTACCGCACGCGTTTCATAAGCCGACAAAATGCCTGCCCGCAGTAGAAAGGTCGGAGCAATTCCAAATAAAATAATCAAAAGAAAAATACGAAATTTCAGACTTTTTAAATATGTGATAATTGCTTTCAAATCCTCTACCTCTGTTTGTCAGAATGATAATAATAGCCCACGCCCCATTTGGTATGCACATATTTCGGCTCACTCGGATTTGCCTCTACTTTTTCACGCAGACGGCGTACATGCACGTCCACGGTACGGAAATCACCCGGGTATTCATAGCCCCACACCAGATTCAGCAGACGCTCCCTGCTGTATACCTTTTCCGGTGTCTTAACCATAAGCTCCATCAGATCAAATTCTTTTGCGGTCAGTTTGATCTCACGGCCTTTGATAAACAGACGTCTGCTCTCACAGTCGAGACGTACATCACCATCCACGATCACATTCGGATTTTCTTCCACTTCCTTGCGGGAAGTCCGACGCATGATCGCTTTCAGCCGGGCCTTAACCTCCAGAATGTTAAACGGTTTCGTTATGTAGTCATCTGCTCCGTATTCCAGACCAAGGATCTTGTCCATATCATCGCCTTTTGCGGTCAGCATCACGATCGGTACATTCGAAAATTCGCGAATCTGCTGGCACACCTGAAATCCATCCAGTTTCGGAAGCATAATATCAAGCAGGATAATGTCATATTCCTTTGATTTTGCCATTTCCAGCGCTTCTTCGCCGTCATAGGCACAGTCAACTTCCATGCCATCCTGCTCCAGACTGAACCGGATTCCTTTCACGATTAATTTTTCATCATCTACCACCAGCACTTTTTTCGCCATTTCGTCACCTCATTGAACTCTAATGTTATCTTTTATCTTGTCATAGGTTCCCTGCTTGATCCCGTCGACATTCATAATCGCCTCCGGACTGGCAAAGGAACCATGTTTTTCTCTGTATTCCAGGATCTGTTCTGCACGGGTCTGACCGATGCCTTTCAAGGTCGTCAGTTCCTCCAGGGATGCCGTGTTGATATTCACACGGCTGTCCGTTGTCACCTCGCCGCTGTCTGATACCTGCGCATCAGAAACTTCTCCCTGAAAAGGAATTTGAAGTTTCTGACCATCCGTCAGCACTTCAGCCAGATTGACCGCCGTCCCGGCTGCCTCTTCCTGCATGCCTCCGGCCTGCGTTACCGCCTCATAGGCTCTGCTCTCCGCAGGTAGTTCATATACCCCCGGATTGCATACAGCACCACAGACATAGACAAATATCGTGTCCGTCTGCACCAGATCTTCCTGCGGTTCTGTAATCGACAGTTCCTGTATGGAATCCTGCTTCTGTGATGGTGCTTCCTGCTGTACTGATGCATCTGCCGCCAGAAGAATTTCTTCCGGTTTTGTACCGCATCCGGCTAATACGCTCAAAAGTAACAGCACGCCCATCCAGATTCGTATCCATCGTTTCATTTTTCATCCTCCTTTGTGTGTACAAAGGGGATTCTCAAATACCTGTAACAATTTTATCAAATATTACAAATATTACAAGCCTTGTTTTTGCTATCTAAAAAATTCTTAATAATTTCTAAACGGCAAAGCAAACGTTTTTTGCAGCAGTAAAGTGTACTTCTCTGTTTCGAATTCGTACATCGATTTTACTACTTCCGCTCCCACTGAAAAATGACCACCCCCGCGATGGCGATTACCATTCCGATCAGCTTTTGTACAGACCAGTCAGCCTTTTCCGTTCCGAACCATCCTAGCAGTTCAATGACATAGGCTGTGATCATCTGAGCAACCACGATAAACAGCACTGCCTGCGCCGGGCCAAGGGTATTCATGCTCTTTACAACCGTCAGTGTGATAAACGCACCGATCACGCCGCCCACCAGCACATATTTCGGCTGTACTTTCCAGAGTGCCGCAAAAGAACTGCGATCCGATATGCCCCACGCCGCCAGACAGACGGCCAGTGCGGTAAACTGCACCCAGCTGTTTGCCACCCACAAACTGCTCTGCTTTGTCACATCGGTATTAAATACGCCCTGAACACTCATCAGCATTCCGGATAAAATTGCTATTAAAATTCCCACCATAAGTCCCGCTTCCTTTTTCATGATATATTTTTATGCATGTATCTACTATCATGTCACGAAACAGATTTTTTATACTTGAGAACTTTTCCTTTTTGTTGAGAACACGTATCATCTTACACACGCGTAAAAACAGACAGTCATGTTTCCTTAAGGAAAACACAACTGTCTGCCTGCTTTTTTCAAGTCAAACGTATATGATTACTAGAATGTTGCAAGAACTTCATCTAATTTAGCGATCATCTCATCCACATGCTCTTTTTCAATCACAAGTGGTGGAACGAAACGAACCACGTTGGAACCTGCGGTAATGATGATCAGACCTTTCTCCAACGCTTTTGCGGCTACCTGACCGACCGGAATATTCATCTCCAGTCCCTGCATAAGTCCCATACCACGACGGTCTGTGATAAAATCATATCTTGCAGCCAACTCATCCAGCTTCTGCTCCAGATACGGTGCGATCTCATGTACATGGTTGATGATCTGGTCTTTTTCAAAGATATCAAATACCGCGCTGACAGCAGCTCCTACGAATGGATTTCCACCGTAAGTGGTTCCATGATCACCAGGTGCCAGAGATTTGTCTGCCACTTTCTGTGTCATCATAAATGCACCTACCGGCACACCACAGCCAAGTGCTTTTGCAACGGTCATGATATCCGGTTTTACACCGTAATTCTGCCATGCAAACATTGCTCCGGTACGTCCCATACCACACTGAATCTCATCCAGAATAAGTAAAATATCTTTCTCGTCACAGAGTGCACGCACACCTTTTAAGAACTCCGGATCAGCCGGGTAAATACCACCCTCGCCCTGTACGGTTTCCATAATGATGGCACATGTCTTATCAGTGATCTGTGCTTTTACGCTCTCCAGATTGTTGTACTCTGCAAAACGGATGCCCGGGATCAGCGGCTCAAACGGCTCCTGATAATGTTTTGTTCCCGTAACGGATAATGCACCAAGACTTCTTCCGTGGAAAGAATGCTGCATTGCAATCACTTCGTGACCTGCATGTCCGTCTCTGGTATAAGCATATTTTTTAGCTGCTTTTAATGCACCCTCGATAGCTTCTGTACCACTGTTGGTAAAGAAAATACGATCCATATCTGCGGCAGCCAGTGCTTTTTCAGCTGCTTCCATGGTTGGTACGTTATAATATAAATTTGAAGTATGTAATAATTTATCTACCTGATTTTTTAGAGCATCGTTGTACTCTTTTTTGCCATATCCAAAGGCACAAACAGCGATACCAGCCGCAAAATCAAGATACTGTTTGTTGTCTGTATCATACAGATATACGCCCTCGCCGTGATCTAACACAACCGAAAAACGATTGTAAGTATGAAGCAGCGCCTGCTCTGCATGATCAATATAATTCTGTTTATTCATGGTCAAATCTTGCCTCCTCATCTCCAAGAATCGCTGTACCGATTCCTTTGTTTGTGAAAATTTCCAGTAACAGGCAGTGAGCCATACGTCCATCTAAGATATGAACTCTGGAAACGCCGTTTTCTACTGCATGGATACAGTTATTTAATTTCGGAAGCATGCCGCCAACGACATAGCCGCTGTCAAGCAGGTCTTTTGCTTCAGAAACTGTCAGTTCAGAGATCAGTGTGGACGGATCTTTCGGATCACGGTAAACCCCCTCGATATCTGTCAGGAATGCAAGTTTTTCTGCATGAACCGCTGTTGCAATAGCGCAGGCTGCATCATCTGCGTTGATATTGTAAGTCTGATAGTTGTCATCCAGACCGATCGGGCATACGATTGGAAGGAAATCTTTCTCTAACAGATCAAATAAGATCTTCGGATCTACGGATTTTACATCACCTACAAATCCGATATCCTGTCCCTGCGAATATTTTTTCTCGACTTTCAGTAAACCGCCGTCTTTGCCACTGATGCTGACTGCCTGAACACCCAGTTTTTCTACCATGGATACCAGAGATTTTCCAACTTTTCCAAGTACCATCTCTGCGATCTCCATTGTCTCTGCATCTGTTTTTCTCAGACCATTTACAAATTCCGGTTCCATTCCGGCTTTTGCTACCCATTTGCTGATCTCTTTTCCACCACCGTGTACGATGATCGGTTTAAATCCAACCAGTTTCAGCAGTGTTACATCCTGGATGACACGCTGTTTTAATTCTTCATCCAGCATGGCACTTCCACCGTATTTTACAACAATGATCCGGCGGTTAAAACGCTGGATATATGGTAAAGCCTCAATCAGCACCTCGGCTTTCGCCCGTAATGCTTCGTATTTATCTTCGTTCATCTAACTTTCCTCCTGTAACAAATCACTTTTTACATTTTCTATTTAAGAACGGTAATCCGCATTGATTTTTACATAATCATAGCTGAGATCGCAGCCCCATGCCGTTCCCTGTGCATCGCCAAGTTTCAGATCTGCGATGGCGGTTACTTCCGGCTCGGATAAGATCTTGGTTGCTTCTTCCTCGCTGTAATCAAGGGCAACACCGTTTTCGATCAGTTTGATCTTGCCGCCTTTGCTCTCAAAATACAAATCTACTTTATCCGGATCAAAGGTTGCTCCGGAATATCCCATGGCACAGAGGATTCTTCCCCAGTTTGCGTCATGTCCAAAAATAGCCGCTTTTGTCAGGCTGGAGCAAATGACGGATTTTGCAAGTACCTGCGCCTGCTCTTTTGTCTCTGCATTGACAACAGTTACTTCAAATAATGCAGTTGCGCCTTCGCCGTCTCCTGCCATCATTTTTGCCAGTGTTGTATTAACAAAATTCAGAGCCTCACAGAACGCATCATAATCTGCACCTTTTTCTGTAATCTCCGGATTTCCTGCCAGACCGTTTGCCATTAAAAGCAAGGTATCGTTTGTGGAAGTATCTCCGTCAACAGAGATCATATTAAAAGTATCTTTAACATTGGCAGAAAGTGCTTCCTGTAATAATTCTTTGGAAATTGCAAGGTCTGTTGTCACAAAGGCAAGCATGGTGCACATGTTCGGATGAATCATACCGGAACCTTTGCACATACCACCGATGGTAACAGTTTTTCCACCAACTTCAAATTCCACTGCCACTTCTTTTTCGTGTGTATCTGTGGTCATAATGGCTTTTGCTGCCGCATTTCCTGCTTCCACACCGTCTGCAAGCTTCGGAGATAATGCTTCCACACCTGCCATAATGCGGTCGATCGGAAGCTGTTTTCCAATAACACCGGTAGATGCTACGCAGACAGCACTTGACGGAATACCAAGTACTTTTGCTGCCTGATCTGCAGTCTTCTGACAGTAATCAAGACCTTCCTGTCCTGTGCAGGCATTAGCGATACCTGCATTGACAACAACGGCCTGTGCATATTCGCTGTTTTTTACAATATCCCGATCCCAGAGTACCGGTGCCGCCTTTACAAGATTTGTTGTAAATGTTCCTGCCACACGACATGGTACCTGACTGTAAAGCATTGCCATATCGGTACGATTTTCATATTTGATTCCGGCTGCGGTGCAAGCTGCCTGAAATCCCTTTGCCACTGTCACGCCACCTGTAATCTGTTTCATGATCCAATCCTCCTGTGAGATACTTTTATCTTCTGGTATCTGTTATCATTCTCTTTTTCATTTTTTATCTCGAAACATTACTTTGCTTACTCATTAAATTTTGTAATGTTCTCATCATTTAAAACAAAGTCATAATAATTCACATCGTCTCTCATCTTCCAGCCTTCTTCCTGCCAGAACTGATTGCCGAGTTCATTTTTCTTAAATGCGATCAGATTGACTTTGTTGATCTGTTCACTCTGTAAGGCACGCATTGCTGCGGTTGCCATCTGTTTTCCAATACCGCGGTTACGATAGGCTTCATTCACGCATACATGATAAAAACATCCGGTTCTGCCATCATGTCCGCATAAAATCGCGCCCACCAGCTTGCCGTCAGCTTCTGCCACGATACTTGTGGTCGGATTCCGTTTCAGGAAACGCTCGGTTCCCTCTCTGGAATCATCAATACTTCGGATACCAAAGCCTTTGATGGTCATCCACAGTGCATATACCTCATCATAATCTTCAATCGTCATCGGACGAATCTTTATTTCCATAAAATCCTGTTTCCTTCCATATATTTACGGGAACATTGGAACAAGATTTAATCCTTCGCTTTCATCCAGACCAAACAACAGGTTCATATTCTGAACTGCCTGTCCCGCAGCACCTTTCACAAGATTATCAAGCGCTCCCATCATAACGACTCTGCCGGTACGCTCATCAATCTTGAAGTTTACATCCACATAGTTGCTGCCCTCTACCCATTTTGTCTCAGGCACAACGTCTTTTTCCAGAACACGAACAAATTTCTCATTCGCATAATATTTATCATAAGCAGCTTTCACTTCTTCATAAGTAGGAAAAGAACCGTCTGCTTTCTTCTTTAAGGTCGCATACTCTGTGGCCAGAATACCACGATTCATCGGAACAAGGTGCGGTGTGAAGTTGATCACGATCTCTTTGCCAGCCGCATAACCAAGCTGCTCCTCGATCTCCGGGGTATGACGGTGAGTTGCCACACCGTATGCTTTCATATTTTCATTTACTTCACAGAACAGGTTTGCTACTTTTGCACCACGACCGGCTCCGGAAGTACCGGATTTTGCATCAATGATCAGTGTATCCGGATCGATCAGTCCCTCTTTTACCAGCGGATAAGCAGTTAAAATAGAACAGGTTGTATAACATCCCGGATTTGCCACCAGACGGGCCCCTTTCACTTTATCCCGGTTGATCTCGCACAGACCATACACAGCTTCCTCAATAAACTGTGGACTCTTATGTTCGATCTTGTACCATTTCTCATAAGTAGCAACATCTTTGATACGGAAATCCGCACTCAGATCTACGATCTTTGTCTTAGATAAAATCTCCTCTGTCAGAACAGATGCTAAAAATCCCTGCGGTGTTGCGGTAAAGATCACATCTACCTGCTCACAAAGAGCTTCCATATTATCATCCAGACATGTCGCATCTACAATTTCAAACATATTATGATATACAGATGCATATTTCTGGTCAATGTAACTTCTGGATCCGTACCAGACAATTTCTACTTCTTTATGTCCCATCAGAATACGTACAAGCTCTGCTCCTGCATAACCTGTCGCTCCGATAATACCTGCTTTAATC
>CAVEOS010000055.1:0-18773 GCA_963617435.1 Lachnospiraceae bacterium | reverse complement strand
ATTCGCCATACGCACCTGCGTCAGATACTCGCTGAAGCCAAAGCCGGTGGATTTATTGTCAAATCCCTAGAAGAACTGGAGGACTACGAATAATATGAAATGTAATATCATATTTACGCCTACAGCATGGGAGCATTATTTATGGTGGCTGGAAGAAGATAGAAAAAAGCTCAAAAGAATCAACAAACTGACCAAATCAATTTGTCAGGAGGGGCTAATGAAAGGACTCGGCAAACCCGAACCTTTGAAATATCGTCCGGGTTATAGCCGACGTATTACCGATGAGCATCGATTGATATATAATTTCGATCAAAATAACAATTTAATTATCTATTCTGCTAAGTATCATTATGAAGAATAGTCTTTCGCATTTATACATATTCAAATATATTCTTATATAACTCAAACCCTTTTCTTAATATTGTTTCATCGAAGTCAAACACTGATTCATGGTGCAGACCTTTTATTTTTGTGCCCAAAAGCATGTATACAGCCTTTCCGCCCTGCTGCTTTACCATATCCATGAACACGGCTCCATCGTCACTGGCCCCAAAATCCTTCGTCAACATATAATCAGAAAAACAACCAGTCTGTTCCGCCACCGCCAGTACTTTCTGACTAAGCGCTTCGTCACTGGCTGCACTAACGCTCTCTCCCTGAAACTTCACTTCATATGTAACACCATACGCTTTGGCTGTCCGCTCAATGCAAGAAAGTGCCTGCTCCTTCATATAAGTATTCAGCTTTCCGGTTTCACCTCTGGTCTCCACGATCATTTTTGCATGAGCAGGAATCGTATTACGTGCTTCTCCGGATTCCAATTTTCCCACATTCAGTCGTGTGATTCCACTATCCGGCCGTAGAAATGCCTGCATATCCATGGTGGCCTTCGCGGCTGCCAATAAGGCATTGCGTCCCCGCTCTGGTGCCAATCCTGCATGAGCGCTTTTTCCGATAAAAATCACATCAAATTTACTGGTAGCAAGAAAGCCCTTTGCTCCTGCCACAAAGGTATCCTCCGATGCAAATCCGATATGGCTGCAATACAATTCATCTATCTTACCAAAGTTCCACTGATGGCGGAAGGCAAAGGCGCCGCGCACACCTTCCTCTGCCGGTTGGAAAATAAACATGTAACGACCACACACTTCTGCTGGTATTTCGTCCTGCATACTCTCTGCAGATTCCTGATTTGACACTTCTCCAACATTTTTCATCGATTTACTGTATTGTTCTGCAAGATATTCTGCAAAAGTCAGTCCCAGCGCCATATGTCCATCATGCCCGCAGGCATGCGAAACACCCTGATACCGCGAAACAAACTGCTCCCTCACAGGCACTCTGTCCGCATCCATACTTTCCACCACAGTCAGCGCATCCATATCAAACCGAAAGGCTCTTGTCTTTCCCTCCCGTTTCGTATCAAAAATTGCCACAATTCCGGTACGATGATCCATCCGCGCCATCCATGCTGCCACTTTATCATCCGTTATTTCCTGCTCTTCTGCCAGCTTCACCGCCCGCTGCTCCCAGAGAGCCGTTTCTTCCTCCGTTGGCGGATCCATCCGTTTCTCATCCTTCAGGATTTCCCTGCCGACATGAACCTCGAAACCAGCCTTTTCCAGATGTTCTGCAATAAAAATCGTTGCAAAAAAAGTCAGCCAGCCCGGTTCCGGATACTTATGAAATAACCGCCGATATGTAATCGCCCTTTTCTCCCACGCATCAAGTTTCTCCATTGATTTTCTCACTTTCTACTAAAAGTTCATCTTGTTTGAACAAGTATACCATAACTGAGATTCAAAATTTCAGTATTTTTTCTCAAGGAGCGATTGCTAGCGACTGAGACAAAATCCTGAAATTTTGTTCACTACATTCCGTTAGGCAAATATCAATTCAACTTTTTCAACACCGCCAGCGTCAACTCCCAATTTCGTTTCACCGAAGAAATACTGATTCTCTCCCGTGTCGTATGAATATCATTGATCTCCGGTCCATAAGAAATACAATCCAGTCCCGGCAGTTTTTCACTCAAAATACCACACTCCACTCCGGCATGAATCGCCGCCGTCTCCGGCTTTTTACCCGTAATCTCCTCATAAGTCTCGATCATCAACGGACGAATCCTGGAATCTTCCTGATACTCCCACGCCGGATACACACCAGAAATCCTGTAATATCCGCCAAACGCTTTTGTCAGATGCTCCATCTGGCTCATCAACCACTCTTTCTCACTGGTAACACTGCTTCGCACAGAAAATGTCATGGAAATCTCATCCTCAGTCTGCTCCAAAGTTCCCATATTCAGGGAAGTCTGCACATTATCCGGTAACTCCGGAATTCGTTTCTGTACACCGTTTGGCAGATGGATCAGCAGCGCCAGCAGTTTCTGCGCTGTATCTTTATCCAATGCTTCATATTCCCCGCATTCTTTTTTCTCCACATAAATACGCAGATCCGGATCCGTATAATGATGTTCCTTTTTCAAAATTGTCTCAAATGCACAAACTGCATCTTCAAATGCTGCAATATTTTCTTTCGGAACGACCAGCACCGCATCACATTGTTTTGCAATGGCATTTTCTTTCTCACCACCATTTGCAGAAACGATGGACAAACCTGTTTTTTCCATACAATAAGATAAAAAACGGCCAAACACCTTATTTGCATTGGCACGCTCTTTGTCAATCTCCATACCGGAATGCCCCCCCATCAGTCCATCCATGTGCCACTCATACTTCTGACCGGAAACAGTCTCTTTTTTAACCGGTAAACAGCATGCCACAGTAGCCGCACCTGCGCATCCGATCAGGAAAATACCGTCATTCTCTGAATCCATATTCATCAGGATTTTTCCCGTCAGGTCAGAAGCATCCAGCGCCGTTGCGCCTGTCAGTCCCACTTCCTCTCCTACCGTAAACACAGCTTCCAGAGCCGGATGTGGAATATCATCTGCTGCCAGAATAGCCAATGTATAAGCTACTGCGATTCCATCATCCGCGCCAAGAGAGGTTCCTTTTGCCTGCACCCAGTCACCATCAATTTCCAGAAGCAGACCGTCTTTTTCCATATCCAGTGTGCAGTCCGCTTCTTTGACTGCCACCATATCCATATGTCCCTGCAGGATCACGGTCGGGGCCTGCTCATAACCCGGTGTGGCCTCTTTCCAGATGATTACATTTCCACATGCTTCCTGACGGTATTTCAGATCATGTGCTTTTGCGAAATCCACACAATAATCACTGATCTGCTGCGTGTTTCCGGATCCATGCGGAATACTACAAATATCTTCAAAATAAGAAAATACTTCCTTCGGCTCTAAATTTTCTAACACTCTCACTCTAGTTCTCTCTTTCCAATTTATTCATCTGCCTGTTTTATTTCTAAAATACAGGCAGCTTCTTACGAATTATATACATTCTATTTTTAAACTAACACTAATAGTCTTTTTTCACAATAAGTCAGAGCCATGCAACAATGACATGGCTCCGAAACTTCACTATTTCTCTTTTTTCTTTAAAGAAGACAGGGTAAAAATTGTGATCAGCAGTGCTGCCGCAAACGCCATCCAGCCTGCTAAAACCTTTGGTCCCATCTTCGCAAAGGTGTCATAATATCCCTTCAGATATACCACAACAATGATTGCCGGAAGGATATAGGTCATGTAAAACTGAAGTTTGTTGGAAAACTTCATACCTTTTCCTTCGTTTGCCTCCTTGCGGAAATTATCCCAGCCCCATCCTTTTTTCTTTACACAGAACAGGACAAAGATCATACTTCCAAGTGGAAGCAGGTTGTAGGATACCAGAAAATCTTCCAGATCCATCACGGAAGTTCCTGCGCCCATCGGCTGAAAGCCGGATAACAGGTTAAATCCAAGTACCGCCGGCAGAGACAGTGCAATGATAAGCACAATGTTGAACAAAACTGCTTTTTTTCTGCTCCAGCCGCCCATATCCATATAGAAGGATATGATATTTTCAAATACAGCAATGATGGTAGACAGCGCCGCAAAGGACATAAAGATGAAGAAACAGGTTCCCCATACTCTGCCGCCTGCCATGTTGTTAAATACGTTTGGTAAGGTGATAAACAGCAGGGACGGACCTGCATCCGGCTGTACACCATATGCAAAACATGCCGGAATAATGATAAATCCTGCCATCAATGCAACAAATGTATCCAGAAGGACGATATTTTTTGCCTCGCCCGGAATGGAATGCTCCCGTTTCTGGTAGCTTCCGAAAATTTCCATGGCACCGATACCAACGCTCAGTGTAAAGAATGCATGTGTCATGGCGTCAAATACCACAGTTCCAAGTCCACGGCTCTTAATGGCATCCAGATTCGGAACCAGATAGAATTTTACACCTTCCATGGCGTTTGGTAACACCAGAGAATGAATCGCCAGAACAACGATCAGCACGATCAGAATACTCATCATTACTTTCATGATTTTTTCCATACCGCCCTGCAAGCCCAGCGCACAAATTCCAAAAGCGATTAAAACTGCCAGAATCATCCAGCCAACCATGATTCCAGGTGACGCAAGCATATCAGAAAATGCACCACCAACTTCATTTGCAGACAAGTTTGCCAGTTTTCCGCTGGCACTGCGGTAAATGTAAAACAGCATCCAGCCGCCAACCATCGTGTAAAACATCATCAGCAGATAGTTTCCGAAAATAGAAAACCATTTGAAGTGATGCCATTTTGTTCCTGCCGGCTCTAATTTTTCATAGGCCTTTGAGGCGCCCAAACGACTGCCACGTCCAACCGCAAACTCACTGATCAAAATCGGCAGTCCAAGAATTGTCAAAAATACCAGATAGATCAGAATGAACGCTGCTCCTCCGTTCTGACCGCAAATATAGGGAAATTTCCACACATTTCCCAATCCGATCGCACATCCGGCCGAAACAAGTATGAATCCCAGACGGGATCCAAATTTATCTCTTTCCTTCATAATAAAAACCCCTCTCCTTTGTATTCATCATTTCTTCCCACTCCCTAGGCAGCGGATATTTAAGCACATAATTACAGACAGTTGCTCCCTGATCACTGTCTGACACCTGCTCCGCCATCACATAAAAACCATATCGCTGATAACGTTCCATATCCATCAGATTTACAGAATTCACCTGCACATACATGGACATGCAGCCGCTGCACCAGCATTTATACTGCAAAAACTGCAGCACCGCATCCAGATATGTATAATCCAGATAATCCTGTTCCATACGCATCCGTCGGATCCAGAACTCTTCCCTGCGGGATCCGGTTCCGTAGGATTCCATTGCATAAGAAAACTCTGCTGCTTTTTTTCCATTGTCAAATACGTTGTAAAAAACAGCAGCGCCTTCTTCTCTTACTCGTTCATACCTCATGTCAATTGTTTGCCTCCAAACTATAATGCCTCATACTTCACCTTATCCAATCTGCATTCATTCTTATATACCTGCAGTTCTTTGAGGCATTTTTATGGAAGTAATCATTCCATTTTGTGCTTTGCTGCACCTTATAACTGCATAATGATTCCGCGGGCAGTCTCCTCTGAAATCGGAGTTGCATATACATTTTCTCCAAAACATACAATTGCACCAATTCCATCCTGCAGTACAAAACGCAGCTTTCCGTCACGCACTTTTTTGTCCGTGTACAGTTTTTTCACCAGTTTTTCCCGGTCGATATAATACGGGATCTCCGTCGGAAGTTTTGCACGTTTCAGCAATGCGATGACACGATCAACCTGCTCCTGTGTCATATAGCCAAGCTGCTGTGACAGCTTCACTTCTGCCACCAGGCCGATGGACACAGCCTCACCATGTAACAGACGGTATTCACTGACGGTCTCCACAGCACGTCCAACTGTGTGTCCCAAATTCAGTACTTCACGCAGTCCTGTCTCCCGCTCATCCTTCATAACCACATGATATTTGATGCTGCAGTTTTTCGCCGCAATATGTTCGCAGGTTGCCTGATCCAGCGCCAGAATATCCTCCATGTGCGCCTCAAGATAATCAAAAAATTCCGCATCCGCCAGACACGCATGTTTGATGGTCTCTGCCAGCCCACTGTAAATCTCACGCTTCGGAAGTGTCTTCCAAGATTCCAGATCCAGATATACTTTCTGCGGCTGATTGATCAGTCCGATCAGATTCGTCGCCAGGGGCGTATCTACCGCGGTCTTGCCGCCAACAGACGCATCCGCAGCTGCCAGCAGACTTGTCGCATAGTTGATAAACGGTACGCCTCTTCCATAAGTACCGGCAATAAATCCGGCCAGATCCGTCACAACACCGCCGCCAACAGCCAGAATACAGCAGTCACGACGATACCCTCTCTCCAGCATGGCATCTTCGATCATCGCCTTTGTCTGTCGTGTCTTGCTTTTTTCTCCTGCCGGGAACTCAAAAACGCCGGTCTGATATCCCGCATCCAGCAGTTTCTGCTCCAGCTGCCGCGCATACAAAGGTTCCACGTTGCTGTCTGTAATAATCGCAAATTTGTGAATGTTTCCCACAAGTCCGTTTTTCAGATCTGCCACAACCTGATCTGCCAGACCATATCCGATCTCGATCTCATAAGAATCATCCACTACTTTTTTTAACTCTACCTCAAACTTCGGCATTCTTTTTTTGTCCTCTCCCAAATTTTATCTGCAGTTTCCGCTTCTTTCAAAAAGTCTCTCAAAATTCTTGTTTAGACGTAGAAACTACAATCATTATTCTCATCGTACAGATGTATCTTTTATTGTAACCAATTTCCTTCCATTTGCCAATAACATTCTTGTAATAACTTTTAATAATTGGCGGAAGATTCCACGGAAACCGCTAGTCAAACACCCGATTTTGTACTATACTTGATACATATGAAAAAAGGGGAAAAACTTATGTTGAAAATGGGTTCTCATGTGAGCATGTCAGGAAAAGACATGTTTTTAAATTCTATCAAAGAAGCTGCCGGATATAACGCCAACACATTTATGCTTTATACCGGTGCTCCGCAGAATACCCGGCGCAAACCGGTGGAAGAATTAAATCTTGAAGCCGGATGGGAAGCCATGCGTCAATACGGCATCGCCGATTTTGTCGTACATGCTCCATATATCATCAATCTGGCAAATACCATGAAACCGGAAATATTTGAACTTGCTGTAGAATTTCTCACGTTGGAAGTGCAGCGGACCGCCGCAATGAAAAGCAAGATCCTGATTCTGCATCCGGGTTCTCATGTGGGCGCAGGCGTTGAGGCCGGAACCGCCCAGATCATCAAAGGCTTAAATGAAGTTCTGGAAGAATCCGCCGACTGCTGCATCGCTTTGGAAACCATGGCCGGAAAAGGTTCTGAGATTGGCCGCAGTTTTGAGGAACTGGCTGCCATTTATGACGGTGTCCGCCATCCGGAACGCCTGCGGGTCTGTTTTGATACTTGCCACACCCACGATGCCGGTTACGACATCATCCATGATTTTGACGGCGTCATCGCAGAATTTGACCGTATCATCGGCAAAGACCAGATAGCCGTATTTCATATCAATGACAGTAAAAATCCATGCGGTGCCCACAAGGACCGTCATGCAAATATCGGTCAGGGCGAAATTGGTTTCAATGCTCTGTACAACATTGTGCATCACCCGGATTTTGCAGATATCCCAAAAATTCTGGAAACACCTTATCTGCCAGATCCTGAAAATCCAAAGAAAACCCTGCCACCATACAAAGAAGAAATCGCAATGCTTCGCGGAGGAACATTATGACCATCTTTCAGATTCAATGTTTTTTAAATGTAGCTGAATATCTGAATTTTACAGAAGCTGCCAACCATTTATTTGTTGCCCAGTCTTCCCTGAGCCGAAATATCTCCAATCTTGAGGAAGAACTGGGAATGAAACTGTTTGTGCGCACGAAAAAATATGTCCGGCTCACTTCCAGCGGCGCCATTCTCTATGAAGAATTTTCTAAACTGATGAAGCTGGGCGAGGCCGCTGTGCAGAAAGCACGCAATGCGGAACTCGGGGAAAACGGTTCCATCGTACTCGGTGTCATTGAGACACAGCGTTCCGAAAATTTCCTGCCCCATGCCCTTCATCTGCTGCGGGAAAATCATCCGAATATCCGCATCGATATTGTCAGCGGCAATTTTCATGATTTGCGGGAATCCGTACTGAACGGACGCATCGATATTGCGC
Organism: Lachnospiraceae bacterium; assembly: GCA_963617435.1. Classification (GTDB taxonomy): domain Bacteria; phylum Bacillota; class Clostridia; order Lachnospirales; family Lachnospiraceae; genus Eubacterium_I. The sequence continues at coordinate 10,582 of CAVEOS010000055.1, read as the reverse complement.
TGACACTGGATTTTGATATCATTGATTATCCAGCCGAAGACGTTATTTATCAGGTGTTCTTTGAGTCCACACCGAAATGTGTTATCTCAAAGGCACATCCGCTGGCGCAGCAGAACAATCTGCACTTTGACGCCTTAAGCACCGAGACAATGATTGCCATTGATCCGTCCATTTCCCGGGGCGCTTACAACAATATCGTGCAATTTTGCGAACGTCATGGATTTACACCGGCACATACGATCTATGCGACATCCATTCAGAATATCCTTCTGAAGGTGGAGGCCGGACTGGGATTTTCCGTACTGGATGAAAACTGTATTTCCAATTCCAATACGGCGGTACTGTCGCTGCCGTTTTACAAAACGGACCCGCTGCACCTCGTGGCCGTGTGGAAAAAAGATAATTTAAATCCGGTCATTCCGCTCTTCACAAATTATCTGTTGCCTCAGGAACCGTAAGGGGCATTGATTGAAAATTTATATTTATGAAACGAAATCGAAGACTCCTTCTGCAACCGCTAGTCGTTCGTTACCCTCGTTTTGCTTCGGTTTTATCGCGCTCGTTCCCACCTCCTGTAAAAGCTGGTCGGTTCCCACTCGCGCAAAACTCGCAAAACTCAGTCACTCGCTTAATCGCTTGTCGCAGAAGGAGTCTTCGATTTCGCATTTCAGTTATGAATATATACAGCCAGTATACACTCATACTTACAATATACAACTCCCAATAAACACATCTTGTATTGTACCATTATCTTATATGCATCTATGAAACATGATTCCACAGTCTAAATGAAACAAGCTGGAATCAAAACTCCAAGGCAGTAGACTGATTTTCGTCATCGTAGCGAGCATAGCCCGACCGCTGGAGTGTGTCTGAGCCAACAGCTGATTTTGCTGTTGGTGAGTTCGCGTAAGCGGTCGGACATCAGCGGCGCAGCGAAGATAGAAAATCATTCGTGCCTGCATTGGAGTTTTGTTCCAGCTTGTGTTTTTTCTGTTACATACTACTCCGTTTTTTGCTTCTGGAGCGCCAGTATATCTTGAATTTCTTCCGGTGAAATATGCGTATACTCACTCAGCTGTCGAATCGACGGATCCTCGGAATTCTCTTTCGCCAGATATTTCCGTGCCTCATGCAGCAATGCCGCCTTTCCAAGCACCGCCTGCACCTGATCGGTATCTCCTGTAATCTCACGAATATATGCCTCAAATCCTGCAATTACCTGTTTTTCCAGATAGCTATCCACCTCGGATGCACTTCCAAGTTCCGGCAGCGCTCCAAGTGCCATCCAGAGTGCCATATTTCCTTCCTGAATCAGGTCTTCCATATTGACCGGCACATCTTCATACATGCCTGCCATATGAATGACACGCATCAGCCAGCCATCTACGATATCATTGACCACACTCTGGTCTCCCTGAAGAATGGCTGTATACAGTTCGCGCATTTTCGCCTCATCGGCTTCTCCACGTCCTCTGACTTCATCCAGATACATTTTATAATATGCAGAATCAGATAATTTTTCCACGTCCTTCGGCTGTGGAACATCGTCCTCTTCTTTTTCGTCATCTACCACATGGTCTGCGCGGATCTGAATCCCGGATGGCGAATCTGTAGTAGAATAAATTTCCTCTGTTACAGTTTCCGGCTCTTCTGCTTCTGCCTCTTCTTCCGGCTGCGGTGCCATTTTGGCCTCCGGCGGCAGATTCAGGTATTCGTAAACCATTTTTTCCTGTTCTTCGGAAAGTTCCATGCCCTCAAAATATTTGTGTACTTCCTCAGGCTTTATTTTTTCTCCGGATGTGGCTGCAATTTCTGCCACTTCGTGTAATGTCTCAAGAAAGAGATTTTTATCAATCATGCGTTACTCCTTTTGTAATGTTTTCCTGCAATAACCGGAAAAATTTCTCCGCATGGTATCCATCGTTGACTGCATGATGGAAACTTCCCGTAATGGGCAGCATCCAGCGGCCATCCTTCTCATAGAAACGTCCGACAGTCGTAAACGGCGTATAACGCATATTGTCTCCGCCACGTTGATAAAACGTATCCGGAATTGAGTAAGAAATCGCAGTAAAGGAAGTATCCGGTGTGGTGGACACATCGACGCTGTCCGGTCTGGCATCTTCGTAATAATACAGCCGGTCCGTCGCCTCTGATTTCTTTTTGTCCGCAAGGAACTGCTGATAATATGTCTCAAAATCTTCGTTATACTCGGTCACCATGTGAGTGAACAGATGCGGTTTTGCACTTCTTCGCAGTGTATAGCAGGTATTCATCTGATCATAATATCCTATTATACCATTTACTCTGCCATAACGGTAGTCCACATCTGAATTTACTGTCTTTGTGATCAGCCAGCAGATAGTCGGATAAAATTTGTATCCATGTTCTTTCAACTGCGCATGCAGCTCGGTCATATCAAGCTGTACAGTCATTGCATAAGTATAACCAAAAAATGCATCAAATATCTCTTTTCGATCCCAGGTATTTTCATCAATCTCGTGAAACATATTCTCTTAAGTCCCCCCACTAAAATATTTTTTATCAAACTATATTTCAATTGCCACTATATTCTATTCTTTTTTTATATCACACACGATTCCTTTTCAAGGATACTCGCAGCACTCAGAAAATCGGCTGGTGCTATTTTCTTTCATCCATGGCAACATAATCGCGTTCCTGCATAATGCTCTTGTAAGCCGGACGGATGATCTTGTCTGCGTTGACAAGCTCCTCAATGCGGTGTGCACTCCAGCCAACAATTCTGGCCATAGCAAAGATCGGTGTGTATAATTCCAGCGGAATATCAAGCATGCTGTATACGAATCCGCTGTAGAAGTCCACGTTGGCACTGACACCTTTGTAGATCTTACGCTTCTCAGCGATTACTTCCGGAGCCAGACGCTCGATCATGGAATACAGGGCAAAATCTTTTTCCCGGCCTTTTTCAATCGCCAGCGCCTCAACAAAGTGTTTGAATACACGGGCTCTCGGATCAGACAGGGAATATACTGCATGACCCATTCCATAGATCAGTCCTTTATGGTCAAAGGCCTGCTTATCCAGCAGTTTGCCAAGGTATGTTTTTACCTCTTCTTCATCTTCCCAGTCAGATACTTCTTTGCGCAGATCTTCCATCATCTCAACGACTTTGATATTTGCACCGCCGTGCTTTGGTCCCTTTAAGGATGAAAGCGCCGCTGCAATAACGGAATAAGTATCAGAACCTGCGGAAGTTACGACACGGGTTGTAAAGGTTGAGTTATTTCCACCGCCGTGCTCCATATGCAGAACCAGTGCAGTATCCAGTACCTGTGCCTCCAGGGCTGTATATTTTTTATCCGGTCTGAGCATCAGCAAAATATTCTCCGCTGTAGACAGATCCGGCTGCGGACGATGAATGTACAGACTTTCGTCACACACATAATGATTATAAGCATGATAGCCATAAACCGCAAGCATCGGCATCTCACTGATCAGCTTCATACACTGCATCAGAACATTCTGAAGCGATGTATCACGAATATTTTCATCATAAGAAGCCAGTGTCAGCACACTTCTGGTCAGAGAGTTCATCAGATCAGAACTCGGTGCCTTCATAATAACGTCTCTTGTAAAGTTCGTCGGCAGATGTCTCGCTGTCGCCAGAGCTTCACAGAATGTATGCAGCTGCTCCGGTGTCGGCAGTTCACCAAACAGAAGCAGGTACGCAACTTCCTCAAATCCGCAGCGTTTTCCCTCAAAGCCCTTTACCAGATCAATGACGTTGTAACCGCGGTACCACAGATTTCCGTCACATGGGATCTTCTGTCCGTTTTCCATCTTGAATGCTTCGATTTTGGATATATTCGTTAATCCGGCAACTACACCGTTTCCGTTTTTATCACGCAGCCCGCGCAATACACCGTTTGCGTCAAACAATTCAGCGGTGATCTGGTCTGTCACCTGACAGCGTTCTGCATATTCTTTCGAAAATGAATCTAACATTTTTTCATCGTACATTGTTGTATCCTCCTTCTCTGCCGGAATCGCCCTGCCAATCCGTTTGTCATTTCTCTGTTGCTTTATCAATTGACGGACGATGAATATTTTTTTCCATCATTTATTCATAATTCTAGCACTCATGTTACCTGTTTGCTAATATTTTGTCAAATTAAAAAAGTATAAACAGAACCTTATTTGTATACAACTGAGTATGTTTTCAACACGCATGTGCACTATTTTGTCACATCAAAAATCAGTAATATATTCATATAGTTGAATGTTTTCCAGCGATAAAACGAAGACACAACGATACGGACATAATTTTAGGAGGGTTTATCATGGATGTACTAAAACGAATTGATGAAATTATGAAAAAGCAGAACTTAAATGATTATCAGCTTTCCAAGTTGTCCGGTCTGTCGACTTCTACCATATCCAATATGCGTAAGCGCAATACGATTCCATCCATTGCTACATTGGAATATATCTGCGGTTCTCTGGATATGACGTTATCCCAGTTCTTCGTAGAGGAAAATACAAATCTTTATCCTGTGACAGATAAACAGAAAGATTTTCTGGATTATTTCGTTCTTCTCACCGACAGACAGCAGGATCTTCTTCTGGAAATTGTCAAAAGTATGCACGCCACCTATGGTGAGAAAATGGAGCAAAAACGGGCAGAGGAAGAAAACAATGCTTCAGAAGAAACTGCACCGGCATCCGAAGATGTCCCTGGTGAAGAAGAAAACTGATATTTCTTAACAGAATGATTTGTAAAACAATTAAAAATGCAGATATCGACAGAATGATATTTCATTCACATTGGTATCTGCATTTTTTATCTTTTACTCCGTCAGTCCGGTTTTCTGAAGTACTACTTCCACCCGTTTTACCGGAATAATGTTCAGTTCCGCTTTCACTTCCTCTGCCACATCTTCCAGATCCTCACGATTATCATACGGAATAAATACTGTCTTAATGCCTGCACGCTGAGCAGCCATCAGCTTCTCCGGCAGACCGCCGATCGGCATAACACCGCCGCGCAGTGACACTTCTCCGGTCATGGCAATCTCCGGTGAAATGCCTTTTTCTAACAGAATGGAGGTCAGCGCCGTCACGATGGTGATTCCGGCAGACGGTCCATCCTTCGGCACAGCTCCCGCCGGCACATGGATATGTATATCGGACTCCTTGAGTTTTTCCGCCTCTTTTGGGAACATGGATTTTACCAGTGTCATGGCAATCTGTACAGATTCTTTCATGACATCGCCAAGCTGTCCTGTGATCTTGACCTTTCCGTCCCCTTTTATTCTGGATGTCTCGATAAAAAGGATCTCACCACCAGCGCTAGTCCAGGCCAGTCCGGTTACGACACCAGCCTGCGGCTTTTGCATACGCACATCATGATGGATCTGTTTCCGTCCCAGAAATTCTTTCAGCCGTTTCACACTCACAGTAATGCTCTTCTGCTCACCTTTTACCAGTTTTACAGCTGCCTGACGGCACAGTGTTTCCAGTTTTTTCTTCAAACCACGAACACCGGACTCCATCGTATACTCACTGATGATCTCACGCATGGCATCATCCGTTACTTTCAAATTCTGTTTTTTCAGTCCCATGGTCTTCATGGCATTTGGAAGCAGGTAATTCTTAGCAATCTCAAACTTCTCTACCGCTGTGTAACCTGGGAACTGAATGACTTCCATACGGTTCAGCAATGGCTCCGGAATCGTGTCAATGGAGTTGGCGGTACAGATAAACAGTACATCGGACAGATCATACGGCACATTCATATAATGATCTGTAAAGCTGAAATTCTGCTCCGGATCCAGCACTTCCAGCAGTGCACTGGCCGGATCCCCACTGTAATCATGGGAAAGTTTATCCACCTCATCCAGCACCATAACCGGATTGGAACTTCCACTGCGTTTCATGCCTTCCATGATACGTCCCGGCATCGCTCCGATATAGGTTCTTCTGTGTCCACGGATCTCAGCTTCATCCCGGACACCACCGAGACTGATTCTGACATATTCCCGGTTCAGTGCTTTTGCGATACTCTGACAAATACTGGTCTTACCGGTACCCGGTGCTCCCACAAAAAGCAGAATGGAACCGGACTGTTTTTTATTCAAAGCCATCACGGCAATCTGTTCCACAATACGTTCTTTCACTTTTTTCAGACCGTAATGCTGCTCATCCAGCACCTGCTCTGCATGATTCAGATTAATTTCTTCCGGTGCCGCTTTCCGCCAGTTCAGGGAAGTCATAAAATCCAGGTAATCGTAAAGCAGACCATATTCGTGGCTGTCCTTACCTTCCTGTTTCATACGGTTCAGCACTTTCTCTGCTTCCCGCAGTGCTTCCTCATTCATGCCGGATTCCTGAATCTTTTTCTCAAATTTACGCACGTCGGATATGTTTTCCGGATGCATTTCATCTAACTGCTGCTGCAAAAATTCAATCTGTTTTTTCAGGGCAGATTCACGATATACACGCTCATGAGTCTCTTTCTGTGCGCTCTCTGCCTCATCGCTGATATGTGACATCTCGATAAATTCGTAGATTGCCTTCTGCATAAGCTCCGCTCTGTCTTTTTCAGAATCGGTAGCGATGATCTCGTATTTTTCCTCCGGCGTGATGTTCAGATAACCGGAAAGCGCACATACGATCTCCGTCAATGTATTCCAGTGTTGGATAAACGCACGGGCCCAGACGCCCCACTGAAAACCTTTGACAAACTGTACCAGACTGTCCTTGGTCTCCTTGTACATCTTCTTTGCATCCTCCTCCGGAAGATCCGCAATCTCCGTACAGATGGCTGCATCCGCCATAAATTCGCCATTTTCCAGCTCAATATCGGAAATATCCACACGATCATGGACACGGATGCTCAAATTTCCGTCATCGTCAATATTCTCAACCGTTCCGACCAGACCTTTCTCCTGAAAATCATCGGCAGTCAGATCTTCCCGGCGCTTTTCCTCTTTCTGGATCAGGAATAAAATTTCCTCTCCTTTTTCCACTTTTTCAACCTGCAGTCGTTCCAGGATGTCTTTTTTGAAATAAAATGTAACGCCTGGAAGGAGCAGTAAATCATATACAGGCAAAACTAACATGTAATCGCCTCCTTTGTTAGCAAACTCTTCTATTGAGTGCTAATTATACCACGTTCTGAAAAAATTTCAAGTGGGGGATTTGGAATTTAGGTAGTGAACAGAAAAAAGAAATCTGTCACCTCCCGCAGGCTAAGACGCCTGCTTTGAGGAGAAGATTTCTTTTTTCTGCATTTACGTTACAAAATCTGAATCCATTACTTTATTGGTTTGGTCACGACTGAAATGGAGACCTTCGGCTATTTTTTCTTGGAACGCGATTGTTAGCGGACAAGACAAAATCGACGAAGGTCTCTTCATAATCTTAAAATACTATTCATTCATTTTATCAAGCAGTTCCCCAAAAGGTCGATTTTTCGTAGCCGGCTGCTGAAGATACATCTCACCGAGCTGTTTTCCTGCCAGCTCCATCTCCGCATGCAGATCTCTCGCGGACAGCAAACGGCAACCTTCACCGCGAATGATAATCTGCTCCAGTCCGTCGGATGTGGCCACGGTCACCTGATATTTCGACGCATTGGTATGCGCAAATTTCTCGATATACTGATCGGCAGTTTCCGCCTCTTTTGTAAATACTACATGAATGTTGTGATAATCAGAGCACTCCGTCTGGTGACCGACAACGCGGTAAGCATCAAATACCGCAATGACTTCTATCTGTTTCATTCCCTGATAGTTACAAAGCTTATCCAGCAGAATCCCTCTGGCCGCATCCATATTTTCCCGGGCAAGGTCTTTCAACTCGTCCCAGGCAAAAATCACGTTGTAACCATCCACCAGCAGATACTCCTGTTTTTTCGGCTGCGGGGAAAAACTTCTGGTCACAGACTCCGTGCGGCTCTCCACTCTGCGCCGGCGCACCACGCCGTTTCTGCGGGTTCGGGCTCCACTGTTTGCATAAAATGTTTTCTCCAGAATCGCGTCTACTTCGTCCACACCGATCCACTCATCCATCACACTGCGGGTGGCCCGCTCCGGAAGTTCTTCTCTGCGGTCCGCTTCCGACTGCCAGCCTTCCACATGCATATGCTCTTTTACCTCATTCCATGGAACGGTAAATCCTGCGCCGTGAGCACAGAATACGGATCCGGTCGGATTGCTCAAATCGTGCTCCGGATCGTAACCAATAGCCGCGATCACTTCCTCGGCATTATGGCATGGCGCATATCCATCCAGGGTCAAAAACAGCCGTCCAAATCCCTTCGTGTAGGCTGCCACTTCCTTCGGATAATCCTGCATTTCACTGACCGGAGCCCGTCCTGTAAGCACAGACAGACCGCTCTCATTTTGCGCAATCTCAAAGGTTCCGTTCATTTTTTCAATATCCGTCATGGCTTTTCCGATCATTGCCTCCGGCAATTCCAGCCGGAATTGATAATACGGCTCTAAGAGAACGGCTTCTGCCTCCATCAGTCCCTGACGAATCGCACAATACGTTGCCTGACGGAAATCCCCGCCTTCCGTATGTTTCTGATTTGCCCGGCCTGCGATCAGCGTCAGCTTCATATCAGTAATTGCGGCACCTGTTAATACACCGCGGTGCTCCCGCTCCTGTAAATGTGTCAAAATCAGCCGCTGCCAGTTTTTATCCAGCATGTCCTCACTGCAATTGGCGGCAAATACCAGTCCACTGCCCGCCGGAAGCGGCTCCATCAGCAGATGAACTTCCGCATAATGACGCAGCGGTTCAAAATGACCGACGCCCTCCACCGTATTTGCTATCGTCTCTTTATATACAATATGAGAATTTCCAAAAGTAACATCTACCCCAAACCGCTCTGCGATCAGGCTCTGCAAAATCTCTGTCTGGATCTCACCCATGATCTGCGCCTGAATTTCCTGCAGCTGCTCGTCCCAGACAATATGAAGTTCCGGCTGTTCTTCTTCCAGAAGCTTCAATTTCGGCAGCATCACCGCCGGATCGCAATCCTGCGGCAGACAGACCTGACAAGTCAGTACCGGTTCCAGAATCGGTGGCAGTGTCTGCGCCGCATCTCCCAGTCCCTGTCCCGGATAAGTCTCCATGAGTCCCGTCACCGCACAGACTTCGCCCGCCTGCACTTCCTGCCGGGTTTCGTATTTTTCACCGGAATAGATACGGATCTGATTTACTTTTTCCAGAGTGTCATCATCGCCCTCTTTTTTCGTACAGAGCAGGTCTTTTACTTTTAAAACGCCTCCGGTCACCTTTAAATGCGTCAGCCGGTTTCCCTGCTCATCTCTGGAAATTTTGTATACTTTTGCAGAAAACTCCGGCGCATACTCCACCGGCTCTGTCCAGTATACAAAGCCATTCAGAAATGCTTCGATGCCTTCCATTTTCAGTGCGGAACCAAAATAGCACGGAAATACCTGGCGCTCCGTGATCATCTGACGAATCTGTTCTGTCGGAATACTGCCGGTTTCCAGATATGTCTCCAGTGCTTCTTCCTGACAGGTGGCGAGTTCCTCATATAGCCCATCCAGGGACGGTGTACTCTGATCCTGATTCACGCTCTGGTTTTGACCTGCATTTGCATTTATTCCACAATTTTCCCTGTTATCTGCTATCGTACCATCTGCCAATACATCATTTACATCAGACATATTTGCAAGCACAGCGGTATCTGTAAAATCAATGCAGCCATCAGACAACCGCTCCTTTAACTCTGCCATTAACGCTCCTTTGTCCGCCCCCGGCTGATCCATTTTATTTACAAAGAGAAACGTTGGAATCTCATATTCCTGCAGCAGATTCCAGAGTGTCACGGTATGTCCCTGCACACCATCCGCGCCGCTAATCAGCAGCACCGCATAATCCAGCACCTGCAATACACGTTCCATCTCCGCGGAAAAATCCACATGCCCCGGTGTGTCCAGCAGCGTCAAATCGGTATCCTGCCAGCTAAGCTCTGCCTGTTTGGAAAAAATCGTGATTCCTCTGGCCCGCTCTCTCGCATCCGTATCCAGAAATGCATCTTTTGTATCTACTTTTCCAAGTTTACGAATTGCACCCGCAGTATACAAAAGTGCCTCTGACAGCGTGGTTTTTCCGGAATCCACATGCGCCATCAGTCCGGTACAGATGTGCTTTCTTTTCTTTTTATCTATCATTTGATCTACCTCATTTTCGTACCATCATTGTCCTTATCATAACATAGATTTCCCAAAGATACAAAAAGACATGAACAGAAGTTTTGCTTTTACAAAATCTGTTCATGCCTATGTATTAAAATCTTTTACTCAAGGGTCTCTCCGTCAATCACCTGCTGAATCATTGTTTTTGCCTGATCCACGGTAGACTGATCCGGAATCATAACATACAGTTTCTGGCTCATGGAGTATGTGGATGACATTGCTCCGCTTCCATCTACACTGTAAGATTTTACATTCCAGGAACCACCATCTGACAGCTGGTCTTTTACCAGGTTGGATAATGCATCATACGGCATATCTGTCTGGAAGCTTCCCTCCAGGCCTTTCATCAGTTCGTTGAAGTT
>CAVEOS010000054.1:17034-20056 GCA_963617435.1 Lachnospiraceae bacterium | reverse complement strand
ACGAAGATGCTCCTATCTTCGATGTAGCTGATTACGGTATCGTTGGAGATCTGAACAAGATCGTTCCGCTTCTTACTGAGGAGATCAAAAAAGCTCTTGCTGCTAAATAAAATTTAGAGTTTGTGCAGTGGCTTAAACTTTAGTGTATGAATCGAAAACGTGGTATTTTACCTTCGTAGCTGACAATCGCTGGCTGAGGAAAGTACCACGTTTTCTTTATCCGTACACGCTTACCATGCTTGAATTTTGGCTGTTACTGCGTCAATGTATGGAAGCAGTTAAAAAGGAGACTGAGAAATGAAAATATTTAGAAAAATTACAGAATTTGTTAGTAAGTATATGGCCGTAATTGTAATTGCTGTAGCTATATTGGCATTGTTTGCACCTGAAACAGTACGGTTTATTAAGACATCATATGTAAATACATTACTTGGGATTGTTATGTTTGGTATGGGACTCACTTTAAAACCGCATGATTTCAAAGTTGTTTTCAGTCGGCCAAAAGATGTAATCATTGGCTGTATTGCGCAGTTTACGATTATGCCATTGCTGGCGTTTGCCCTCACAAAAATATTCAGACTTCCAACGGAACTTGCAGTTGGCGTGATCCTGGTTGGTACTTGCCCAGGTGGGACATCATCCAATGTTATGACCTATCTGTCAAAAGGAGATGTGGCGCTCTCTGTCGGTATGACAGCAGTGTCTACTGCACTGGCTCCACTTCTGACTCCATTTTTGACATATCTTTACGCCGGTCAGAAAGTAGATGTGAACATGGTAAGTATGTTTCTCTCAATCATAAAGGTTGTCATTGTACCAATCGCACTTGGATTTGTGATTAATTATTTCTTTCAAAAATTTACGGAGAAGGTTGTGGAAATACTTCCTCTGATTTCTACAACAGCAATTGTGGCGATTGTGGCTGCTGTTGTTTCCGCGAACTCAGCAAAGCTGCTGACAAGTGGATTACTGATTATTGCGGTTGTGATTCTGCATAATGTGTGTGGATATGTGGCGGGTTATGCAGTAGGAAAAACTTTGAAACTGGATATAGAGAAATGCCGAGCAATTTCCATAGAAGTAGGAATGCAGAATTCTGGTCTTGCGACATCACTTGCGATGGTTCATTTTGCAAATTATCCGCTGGCAACTATCCCGGGAGCAGTCTTTAGTGTCTGGCATAATGTATCCGGTGCAATTCTTGCAAATATTTTCCGGAACAATGAAAAAATTTAAAGACATGTGTTATACTGTAGGAAGGAATAAGGAGGGGACTATATATGTTAAAAGAAAAGGTAAAACTTGAAAAGCCGGAGAGAAACGCAGTCAGAGAAAAGATTGAGGAGGCAAAAGAGCGTTTGTCAGTCCTGCAGCTTGAACTGAAAGAGAAAAAGATACCTGTACTTATTGTATTTGAAGGATGGGATGCTGCAGGAAAAGGCAGGGCATTGAGCAGAGTGATCAAAGATCTGGATCCCAGATTTTATGACGTAAAGACAATGGATAAACCATCGGAGGAGGAGCAGCGCCGTCCATTTTTATATAAATATTTTTTACAGATTCCAGAGGAAGGCAAGTTCATGTTCCTAGACGGAGGCTGGATGGAAGAACTTAACCGCTCCGTGCTTATGGGGGATATTTCACACAAAATCTATGAAGCGAGAGTACAAGAAGTCAAATGTATGGAACGACAACTCATAGACAACGGATATATTGTATTGAAATTTTTCTTCCATATTGACAAAAAAGAACAGAGAAAGCGAATGCAGCGTCTTTTATCAGATAAAAATACAAGCTGGCGTGTAACGGATCGAGATATCTGGCAGAACCGACATTATGAAAAATGCCTGAAACAGTATGAGTGGTTTATGGCACAGGATGAGGCGGCAGGAAGACCGTGGTATTTGATTGATGCAGGAAATAGAAAATGGGCGCAACTTCAGGTGTTGACTGTTCTGGTGAATGCTCTGGAGCAGAGTCTTGCAGGTAAAATGTCTGGTGCAAACATACCGTCAGGAGAAGTCGTCAATCAGGCTGAAACGATGAGTGGAGAAAGTAAACTAAGACCTGAAACTGGAGAAAAAAAGAAGATAGCAGGAGAAGAGAATGCCAAAACTGAGCTAAGAATGAATGATACAAATGGACGGAAATCTGTATCTGACGGAGAAAAAGACAGAGACACATCTTTGCTGTCAGAGTTTCCACTGCTTAAGATGCCAAAATTATGTGAAATTCCGTTGAATCAGAAAATGGATGAAGAAGAATATCGAAAAGAACTTCAGAAGTGTCAGAAAAAGCTTTCACGTATACACAATAAACTTTATCGAAGAAAAATTCCGGTGATCATTGCATATGAAGGATGGGATGCGGCTGGAAAGGGAGGCAATATCAAGCGTGTAGCTGGTGCACTGGACCCGCGCGGATGTGACGTTTATCCAATTGCAAGTCCATCACCAAATGCAAAAGCTAGGCATTATCTCTGGCGGTTTTGTATGCGTTTGCCTAAGACTGGTCATATTGCAATCTTTGACCGGACATGGTATGGCAGAGTTATGGTAGAACGTCTGGAAGGATATTGCACACAGGATGACTGGAAGAGAGCTTATCGTGAGATCAATGAGTTTGAAAAAGGACTTTATGACTGGGGAGCTATCATCATTAAATTTTGGGTACAAATTGATAAAGATACGCAGTTAGAGCGATTTAACGAGAGACAGAATACGCCTGAAAAACGTTGGAAAATTACAGACGAAGACTGGAGAAACCGTGGAAAATGGGATCAGTATGAAGCTGCAGTGGATGAAATGATCGCAAAGACAAGTACTGAGTATGCTCCATGGCATGTCCTGGAATCCAATGATAAATATTATGCGCGTATTAAAGCGTTGAAAATAATCATCCGTGAGCTGGAAGATGCGATTGATGAAAAATCATGACAGATGTAACAGGGAAAAAAGCTGTGAATATTTTCTGTAAAGTCTGCAGGTAGAAAAAGAAAATTGGATAAAAATGCGTCAATTCC
>CAVEOS010000054.1:0-17024 GCA_963617435.1 Lachnospiraceae bacterium | reverse complement strand
TTTGGAAAATAAGGCTGTCGCAATTCCCATAGAGTCAGATATTGGCGGTAAGGCAGACTTATTTCCATAATTGTAAATTGTCATATATGTAAAATAATTTACATAAAATTTACTTGAAATATGATTTTATTTTACGGGTTCTGGTTATAATATCAGTTAAATTTAAGTCGAACTGGTAAAAAAAGAATAGAACGGCCATTGAGCAGTCAAAGTTTATGAGGTAGGAAGATATGATGATTTATATTGTGGAAGATGATAAGAATATTCAGGAGATTGAGAGTTTTGCATTGAAAAATTCCGGTTATGAGGTACGTGGATTTGAGTGTGCCAGAGATTTTTACACTGCTTTGGATGAACAGATTCCGGATCTGGTTTTGCTGGATATTATGCTGCCGGATGAAGACGGATTACAGATTCTGAAAAAGATGCGTCTGAATCGAAGTACGGTGCTTGTGCCGGTTATCATGGTTACAGCAAAAACGACAGAATTGGACAAAGTAAAAGGATTGGATCTTGGGGCAGATGATTATCTGACAAAACCGTTTGGTGTCATGGAATTGATTTCCAGGGTGAAAGCATTATTGAGAAGAAGTGCTTCCATCCAGAAAAAAGAAGTATACGAGTTTGAAGATATTACTATGAATGACAGCAAACATGAGGTACATACGGCACAGGGAAAATGCGATTTGACCTATAAAGAGTATGAATTGCTGAAATACCTGATTATGAATGAAGGTATTGTACTGACAAGAGACCGTCTGATGGAAGAAATCTGGGGGATGGATTTCACCGGTGAATCTCGTACACTTGATATGCATATTAAAACATTGCGTCAGAAGCTGGGAACATCCGGTAAATTGATTCAGACTGTACGAAACGTAGGATATAGCTTGAACCATATTAGAAATTGAAATGAACAGATGAGGCAGAAGGTATGAGAAATAAAATTCACAAAAATTTAGTTGGAATTGCAGCGCTGGCAATTTTTCTTACGATTATACTGACCTTCTGGGCATATTTTGTCATGCTGCAGAAGCAGATTTTTCAGGATCTTCAGACGGACGTGCATGTACTTGCAACCTCAGATTATATTGTTGAGACATTGGAGCAGAATTATGATGCCAATGCAGATGGATTGCGTATTACGCTTGTTGATGCGGATGGAAATGTACTCTATGAGAGCAGAGCCAATGCAAGCAAAATGGAAAATCATATGGAGCGGCCGGAAATTCAGCAGGCATTGAAAGATGGCGAAGGAAAGGCAACAAGACGTTCGAATACAATTGGTACGTTATCCTTTTATTATGCGGAAAAATTGGATAATGGCTGTATTATCCGTGTGTCCAGGGATATACCATATGTGGCAAAAATGAGTCTGTATCTGATTCCGGAAAGTATTGCAATTTTTGCAGGAATTTTCGTGCTGTGTCTGATTTTGGGGCATATCATGACGAAACGTTTTATCGAACCGATTGAAATGCTGGCAGTAGATGTAGAAAAAGTAAATGAGATGCAGACATATCCTGAAATTCAGCCATTTATAGAGACAATTAACCAGCAGCACCGGGAGCTCAAGCGAAACTCAAAGATGCGTCAGGAATTTACAGCAAATGTGTCTCATGAGTTGAAAACACCGCTGACCTCTATTTCCGGCTATGCGGAATTGATTGAATCTGGAATTGCGCAGGGAGAAGATACGGTGCGCTTTGCCGGGGAAATTCATAAGAGTTCCCAGCGTCTGCTGACACTGATCAATGATATTTTGCGCTTGTCCCAGTTGGACTCCGTGGAAGAATGTGTGGATACGGAAGCTGTAGACTTGTATGAGATGGCATTAAATTGTCAGGATATGTTGGAAATGCAGGCGAATAAACATAAGGTGGTTGTTCGGGTAAAAGGTCAAAGTGAAGTGATCCAGGCAAACCGCCGTATGATGGACGAGCTGATTTTTAACTTGTGTGATAATGCCATTCGTTATAATCGTGCTGGTGGTTCTGTGAATGTTACCGTTGGTGAAGAAAATCGGCATCCGTTTGTGGCTGTAAAAGATACAGGAATCGGAGTATCTAAGGAAGATCAGGAACGGATCTTTGAACGATTCTATCGTGTAGATAAGAGTCGGTCAAAGCAGACCGGTGGAACTGGACTGGGGCTTGCGATTGTAAAACACATTGCAGTGATGCATAAGGCGGAATTAAAAATCGAAAGTGAACTCGGAAAAGGAACAGAGATTAAGATCTTGTTTCCTATGATTTAAATTCCAGTTTGTCGCGTTTTTGACTGAAAATTTATATAACAAGAAAACGAAGAATCCTGTCAGGAAGCTAGACATTCGCTGCCTTCATTTCACTGCGATTTCATCGCGCTCACTTCCACCTCCTATAAAAGCTGGTCGGTTCCCGTTCGCGCAAAACCTTGTGAAACTCAGTCGCTCACTGAATCGCTTTCCCTGACAAGATTCTTTGTTTTCTCTATTTACGGCATTAAAGTCAGCCAATGCACACAACTTCACTTTGTGTCGCATTACAATGGCGTTTACATCATATAAATTAACGCATGCAACACAGAGCGTATTATTCCAATGATATATATGCATGCGTGGCACGAAGTGCAGGGTGGAACAAAAATTTACAAAGTTCACTGCGTAAATTAAGATCTCCTGTAATTTTTTCTCAAGGAGCGATTGTTAGCGACTGAGACAAAATTACAGGAGTTCCTATTAAAATCCAACATAGTAAATTTTTAAGCCATCCCTAAACAAGAATTTAATTATGAATCTCGAGTAGTTTCTTTTTAAGTTCATTTTCCATACGCTGCATTTCAGCTTCTGCAGTCTGACGTTTCTCACGTCCTTCGGTCTGAATCTTCAATACTTCATCAAATGTACTGATCAGAGATTCATTGGTATGTTTCAATGTCTCAAGATCCACGATGCCGCGCTCGGATTCTTTTGCTGTATCGATGGTAGCAGTTTTGAGAATATCTGCGTTTTTACGAAGCAGCTCGTTTGTCATATCTGTTACTTCACGCTGGGCTTTGGCAGCCTGTGCGGAGTGCTCAATGCCAAGGGCAAGTACCATCTGGCTCTTCCAGAGCGGAATTGTATTAACGATGGTAGACTGGATTTTCTCAGCCATCAGTGTATCATTATTCTGTACCATACGGATCTGCGGAGCAGTCTGAATGGAGATCATTCTCGTCAGCTCCAGATCATGGATTTTTTTCTCAAAACGGTCACACATGGACTGCAGATCTTTGGCAGCCTGCGCATCTTCCGGCAGATTGGAAGCCGCTGCTTTTGCAACAGCAGCGGCAAGTTCACCGGTGCGGACTTCTTCCAGTTTTTTCTTTCCTGCAAGAATGTACATGGAAAGTTCTTTGAAGTAAGTCAGGTTGACATCATACATTTTGTCCAGTAAGGCAATGTCTTTCATTAATGTTACCTGATGTTTTTCCAGAGCGGTGCATACGTTATTTACATTTACTTCTGCTTTGTCATATTTTGCTTTCATAGCAGTGATCTTGTTGGAGGATTTTTTGAATAATCCCTTGAATCCCTTATCCTGCTCCGTGATATCAAAACTTTTCAGGTCGACAACCAGAGAGGAGAGCATGTCCCCTACTTCGCCCAGATCTTTGGTGCGGACGTTGTTCAGGGCTGCTTCGGAAAAGTCAGCCATTTTCTTCTGCGTGCCAACGCCGTACTGTAAAATTGCCTGAGAATTGTGCAGGTCGATTTTTTCAGAAAAGTCGTTGACCATCTGTAATTCTTCCGGTGTCAGATTGTTTTCGCTGAAGGCCGGATCAGCAGCCTGTTCTGCAAGGTCAGAAGCAGCAGTTGCAGCCGGTGCTTCTTTTGTCTCCGGTGCCACATCGAAAGTTAATGTTGGTGTGGTTGAAAAATCTTTGAATTCGTTGTCCATAGTAAATTTTTCTCCTTAAATAATAATCCTGTTATTGATTTTCATAACAATATGTGTTTGTAATTTGACTATATATTAACATAAAAACGATAAAAATATATAGATTATTTACCCGTTTCGTAATAGCACTACAAAAAATAAGAATAATCTAAGAACAATCCACAAAATTACTTATTGTTTAGTGTGAAATCGTCTTCTTTCAGGCCTTCCTGTGCCAGCATGGTGTTCAGCACGGAGATATCAGAAGAGATATCCCAGGCGCGGTCTGCAAATAAGCTGTCCAGCAGTTTTTCAAATGCAATGTTCAGTGTATCGACGGTCTGCTCAATTTCAGTTTTGGTGTTACTGATATTTTCCCCTTCGATTGGCTGCTGATCCAGTTCGCGGTAAGCATCCAGCAGTTTGGATGTGGTCGGCAGATAATAATTCATCATTTTCTGCAGATCAGGGGCCACTTCCGGGTGAATCCGTACTTCGTCAAAAATACGCTGTACCAGCTGCTCCATTTTATCCAGTTTGCGGGAAATTTCTTCTCCCGGGATTGCGTCGTTGCATTCACGGATATGACGGACATAAGCCTGTCCTTCGTCGATCAGTTTCTGGCATTCGGCAGATACTTTATGCTCTTCCTGTTCTTTTTCCAGTGCTTTTTGCTTTTCATAATAATCCAGTCGTGCATTTCGGTAATCTTCGTAAGCCTGATCGGAAAGCAGGAAATAGTTGTCCTGTGTGTCCACATGCGCTTCATAGAAAAGGTTCTGATCGATCATTTTCTGCAGATCTTTTGCAATAAATGCGGTGGATTTGTGATTGCGGTCCGCAAGCTGCTGAAGCGGCACGCTTAAATGATGATCAATCTGGCGCACATAGCTTCTGAAGCGGTTCAGCAGGCGGATTTTTTTCGTGCCGTTGGCACCGAGGGTGAATCCGGTGACGGCAAGCACACCGAAGATAACGACCGGAACAATAAACATATGGGAAACAGCTGCGCTGAGGGCTGTGAATGTGATCAGTCCTGCCAGTGTGAAAATTCCAACGGAATATCCAAGGGCCATGCTGATAATGGCACCGGCCTGTCCGCCCGGACGTTTGTTGTACAGCACCGGCGGCTGCGGCTGATCCGGAGCCGGTCTGGTATGAGCCGTTTTGTAGTACGGATTGGAACTGTATGAATTTTTTACAGAATCTTTCATGGAACTTTTTACGTTGTCGATGGTGTCGTTGATCACGTCTCCGATGGAGCGGCTCAGGTTTGTAAAATCTCCGGTGGAGATGGCTGAGTCAACGGCATCTTTTATCTTATCACCAACATCGTTCCAGTTTGTATTTGGCATATAAAAATCTCCTTTGTTACGATATGCAAATCCTATAGTTCTTACAATAAGAAAGGGATTCATTTTCATGTTTCCTATGATACCTTATCAGAAAGAAAAATACAACTATTGGCAAAGTGGAAAAAAGGGTATAAACTATTAAAAAAGCATAAACAGTTCCAACAGAAGAAAAAAGACCGGGAGAAAAAATGACACTGCATAACAGTGATGGATGGTGGATTAATTTTTCCAGAGGAACAGTAAAAAAGAAAACGTACAGGAGGTTTCAGTATGTACAGAGATATTGCAAAATTAATTATGTATGGAGATATAGACGAGGATTGTATTTTATACCAGATGGGTGAGATTTTCAGAGAGTTTGAGGAGGGCACCCAGAGCAATGCGGTGCTGATCCGCAAGGTGTATACCCAGATCAAACGTCTGCTGACGGTGGCAACGGATTTCGGATTTGACAAAAATCTGTGGCACAATTATCTGGCTTACTTCCTTATTACAAATGAAAATCCGTTTAGCATTACCTGTGAAAAAATCGGTGCAAACGATGGAAGTGTCAACCATTTTGCAAAAAATGATTTTGCGGCCATTAAAAATCTGTTTGAGTATGATTTTTCTGAAATTGAGAAATCCCTTGGCATTGACTGTTTTACACAGATTTCCAATTATCGTGCCATTGAGAAAAAAGAGCTGATGTACAATAAAAATGTCAGCGAAAAAGTACAGGCACTGAGCAGTCGCATGGAGCAGGCCAAAGACGTGGAAGGATTTTTCACAGCGGTAACTGAATTTTACCGTGATTACGGTGTGGGTATGTTTGGATTAAACAAAGCGTTTCGTATTCAGGATCGTACCGACAGCAAACTTGTATTTTTACCGATCAACAATATGGACAAAGTTATGCTGTCTGATCTGGTTGGATATGAGATTCAGAAGAAAAAACTGGTGGACAATACCCGTGCCTTTGTGGAAGGCAAAAAAGCAAACAACGTGCTGCTCTTTGGTGACAGCGGAACCGGTAAATCAACCAGTATCAAAGCCATTGTCAATGAGTTTTATGATCAGGGCCTGCGCATGATCGAAATTTACAAACATCAGTTCAAAGATTTGTCAAATGTTATCGCAGCCGTGAAAAACAGAAACTATAAGTTCATTATTTATATGGATGATCTATCTTTCGAGGAATTTGAGATTGAATATAAATTCCTGAAAGCGGTTATTGAAGGTGGTGTGGAGACAAAACCGGATAATATTCTGATCTATGCGACATCTAACCGCCGTCACCTGATCCGTGAGACATGGAGCGACCGTAACGATGTACAGCAGGATGAGGGAATGCATCGTTCCGATACGATGCAGGAGAAACTTTCTCTGGTTAATCGTTTTGGTGTTACCATCAATTACTCCAAACCGAGCCAGAAAGAGTATTTTGACATTGTGATCCATCTGGCCGCAAAAGCAGGAATTAAAATGTCTGAGGATGAGCTGAAGGCGGAAGCAAATAAATGGGAGCTGAGCCACGGCGGAATTTCCGGCAGAACTGCGCAGCAGTTTATCTACTACCTGCAGGGTCAGGAAGATGAAAAATAGTTTGTTTGATGAGTAAGAAAAAATAGATGAAAAGCAGAAAGATAGTTTTTGGTGTAACATCTGATAAATTTGGAACTGTATGAGTTTATTCCTATTTACATATGAGGAAAAGGAATACAATGTATAGAAGGGGGTTTTTCTATGAGGATTGAATTTATTGGTGCAGCGCATGAGGTAACAGGAAGTTGTCATTATCTGAAAATCGGGGAAAAACATATTCTGGTGGATTGCGGTATGGAGCAGGGGGCTGATATCTACGAAAATCAGGATATTCCGGTAAATGCAGCGGTGATTGATTACGTGTTTGTGACACACGCACACATTGACCATTCCGGATTATTGCCGCTTTTGTATGCAAGAGGTTTTCGGGGACAGATTTTTGCCACAAATGCCACCACGCAGCTCTGCAACATTATGCTGAAAGACAGCGCGCATATTCAGGAGTTTGAGGCAGAATGGAGAAACCGGAAAGCCCGCAGAGCCGGACAGCCGGAAGTGGTTCCGATGTACAGCATAAATGATGCGCAGGGTGTTTTGAACTATTTTGTGCCATGTGATTATGACAAAAAAGTGCATGTTTGCGACGAACTGACGGTATGCTTCCGGGATGCAGGCCATCTGCTTGGATCTTCCTTTATTGAAATGTGGGCAAAAGAAGGGGAGGATGAGTGCAAACTGATCTTCTCCGGTGATATCGGAAACGGCAACCGTGCATTGATCCGTGATCCGGAAATCCCGGAATCCGCGGATTATCTCATCATGGAGTCCACTTATGGAGATCGAAATCATGAAGTTCCACCTGATTATGCGTCTGAACTTGCCCGTGTGCTGGCGGTGACTTTTGCCAGAGGCGGAAATGTGGTTATTCCGGCGTTTTCCGTAGGACGTACCCAGGAAATGCTGTATTATCTGCGCAAGATCAAACAGGAGCAGATGTTGTCCTCTTTCCAGAATTTTGAGGTGTATGTGGACAGTCCGCTTGCCATCGAGGCGACAAATATTTTTAATAAAAACGTGTTGGAATGCTTCCGTAAAGAAGATCTGGAAATGATCAAAAGTGGTGTGAACCCGATTGGTTTTCCAGGATTAAAGACCACAGTTTCCAGTGATGAATCCAGAGGCATTAATTTTATTAAGACGCCGAAGGTAATTATTTCCGCTTCTGGAATGTGTGAGGCAGGCCGTATCCGTCATCATCTGAAACATAATCTGTGGAGAGAAGAGTGCACCATCGTTTTTGTTGGTTATCAGGTTCCGGGTACATTGGGATATCAGCTGTTGAACGGTGCAAAAGAGGTAAAACTTTTTGGTGAGACAGTGCATGTCAATGCGGAGATCCTGAATCTGCCGGGTATCAGTGGTCATGCGGATAAGGATCATCTGACGGCCTGGGTGCAGGGCATGAAGCAGAAGCCGAAACGGGTGTTTGTAGTTCATGGACAGGATCAGGTGACGGATAATTTTGCGGCACACTTGAAAGAAGTGGTTGGTGTTGACGCAGTGGCACCGTACAGCGGAGATATTTATGATCTGCAGCAGAACCTGTGCGTGGTACAGGGCAGCAGAAAACTGGCTGAGAAACGCAAGACCAAGAAGGCTGGAAACAGTGTATTTGACCGGTTACTGGCAGCAGGTCAGCGCCTGATCGCGGTGATTCATAAGAATAAAGAGATTGCAAATAAGGATATGGCGAAGTTTGCGGATCAGATCAATGCGCTGTGTGATAAGTGGGACAGATAAAGTAAGCCTGTAACTTATAAAAATAAAAGTTTCAAAGCCATTCGGAATATGATTTTTCGGATGGCTTTGTATCACATAAAATGATAGAACAGGTCTTGGGTAAGAAAAATATATACTTTTTTAAAGTATATTTTAAGTTTCCACCCTATACTGTAAGCAAATAAAGAAAACAACAACACTTTAGTTTACAGAAAGGTGGAAATAAAATGAAGAAAAATTATATTGCAATTACATTAGGATTAGCACTTGGCGCAACTGCAGTAGCCGGATGCGGAACTGTAAAATCAACGGATACCTCTGCAACAGAAGAAGCACAGACTGTTTACGGTGAGATTACAGAAATCGGAGAAGACAGCATTACAATTAAAGTTGGAACGCAGAAAGAGGCGCAGGAGACAAAAGAAGCTTCTGCATCTGATTCATCCGACAGCTCTGATAATACAGATAGTGCAAGTGACACAACATCATCTGATACAGATGCAACATCTTCCGATACAACAGATGAAAAAACGGATGCAAAGTCTTCTGATACCAAAGATGCAACCGATAATTCAGATGCTGATTCCAGTTCGGATACATCAGACAGTGAAAATTCAGATTCATCAGATTCATCTAATGATTCTGACAAACAGAATGGCAACGGCGCACCGGGTGAGGCACCATCCATGCTGGATTATACGGGTGAAGAATTAACAGTTACTATTACCGATGATACAGAGATCACCAAGGAGGCTTCACAGGGCGGTATGGGTCAGTCGACTCTGCCGGAAATGCCATCTGGAGGAGCACCGGGCAGTAATTCTGATGGAAATGGTGCATCAGACGGTCAGTCTACTCCACCAGCGAAACCGGACGGAGATACATCAGACAGTAATAGCAGTTCTGATGGCCAGTCCACTCCACCGGCGAAACCGGACGGAGACACATCCAACAGTAATAGCAGTTCCGATGACCAGTCCACTCCACCGGCAAAACCAGATGGAGATACATCAGATAGCAATTCTGGAGACAGTGGTGAGCAGAATGACAGTAATCAGAGCAGCAGCGATCAGAATAGCCAGTCTGATTCCACAGACGGCTCAGATGATCAGTCATCTGACAGCAGCAAGAATTCAGACAGCGATTCTACATCAGACAGCGAACAGAAATCCGATAGCAGTGAATCAGAATCCGAGGACATTGATTTTGACGATTTAGCAGTCGGTGATATCGTAGAAATTTCCTATGATGCGGATGGCGATGTTGTGACGGTAACGGTCCTGATGTCCGAAAATGGTATGGGACAGCCGGGCGGAGCATCTTCCGGAGTTGACAGCTATGATGCAGTCAATGAATATTCCGAAGATACAACGGTAGATGGAGAGACCATCAGTTCTACAGGAACAGATGAAAATGCGATCCATGTGACAGATGGTGCAAAAGTTTCCATCAAAAACAGCAAGATCACCAGAACCTCTTCAGACAGCACCGGCGGCGATAACTCCAGTTTTTACGGTGTCGGCGCAGCGGTTCTGACCACAGATGGGACTTCCTATATCAGTAATACGACCATTGACACCGATGCAGCCGGAGCAGCAGGCATTTTTGCATATGGCGACGGTGTGGTATATGCGGCAGACAGTACGATCACAACAAAACAGGATACTTCCGGCGGCATTCATGCAGCAGGCGGCGGAACACTTTACGCATGGAATCTGACAGCGGAGACCAGCGGAAATTCATCCGCAGCGATTCGAAGTGACCGTGGCGGCGGAACAATGGTGGTAGATGGAGGTACTTATACTTCCAAAGGAACCGGTTCACCGGCTATTTACAGCACCGCGGATATCACCGTAAATGATGCGACACTAACGGCAAATGCTTCTGAGGCCATCTGTATCGAAGGTTTGAATTCTATCCGTCTTTTTGATTGTGATCTGACCGGAAATATGGGTGATGACAGCCAGAATGACTGCACATGGAATGTGATTTTGTATCAGAGTATGTCCGGTGATTCAGAAGTCGGAAACAGTACTTTTGAGATGAATGGTGGTACACTAACAGCCAAAAATGGTGGTATGTTCTATACGACAAACACCGAGTCAACGATTACTCTTTCAAATGTAGATATCACAAATGCAGACGACAGCGAATTCTTCCTGCGCTGCACCGGAAACAACAATCAGCGTGGCTGGGGACAGAGCGGATCCAACGGAGCGGACTGCCTGTTTACCGCAATTGATCAGGAAATGTCAGGTGATGTGATCTGGGACAGCATCAGCCAGCTTGATTTCTATATGACAGATGGAAGTACATTAACAGGCACTGTACAGGATGACGAGACTTATGCAGGAAATGGCGGCAGCGGTTATTGCAACTTCTACATTGAAAAAGGCAGCAAATGGGTCGTAACCGGCGACAGCACTTTGACAAATCTGTACAATGCAGGAACCATTGTTGACGCAAGTGGAAATACTGTTACAATTGAAGGAACAGACGGAACTGTATATGTAAAAGGAACAAGTTCTTATACCATCACTGTGGATTCTTATGAAACAAGTGTGAATCTGTCCGGAGCTTCCACAACCTCTTCCTGGAGTGATTACGAAGTAGCAAAACCGGCAGAACTTTCTTAAGAGTAAAAATAAAAAATCATGTGAAAATCTGCCAGAAAAGGATGCAGGAGAAACAGTATTTCCTAAAAATGGCAGGATAAAGGAGTAAACATGCGAATTTTACTGGCAGAGGACGAGCGCGAATTATCAGACGCGCTCGTCATGATTTTAAAACATAACAATTATTCGGTAGACGCGGTCTACAACGGACAGGATGCCCTGGATTACATTATGGCAGACGATTATGATGGCGTGATTTTGGATATCATGATGCCGAAAATGGATGGCATTACGGTTCTCAAAAATGTACGCCGGCAGGGTAATAACGTTCCGGTTCTGATCTTGACGGCAAAATCAGAGCTGGATGACTGTGTGGTCGGACTGGACGCAGGCGCAGACGATTATCTGAGTAAACCATTTGCGGCAAAAGAGTTACTGGCCAGACTGCGGGCGGTGACACGACGCAAAACAGCCACAGCCACTACCGTATTAAAAATGGGAAACATGGAGCTGGATTGTGCCAGCTTTGAACTGCGTTCAGAAAAAGGCAGTCTGCATCTTCCAAACAAGGAATTTCAGATGATGGAAATGATGATGGCAAATCCCGGCCAGCTGATCTCCACGGAGCGTTTCCTGGAAAAAGTCTGGGGATACGATACAGAGACCGATACAAGAACGGTGTGGGTTTACATTTCTTATTTAAGGAAGAAACTGCAGGAGCTTGGAGCGGATATAAAGATCAAAGCAGCCCGCGGGCTAGGCTATTCTCTTGTTGAGTCAGAATAGGAAAAATTACTATGATAAAGAAACTAAGGAAAAAATTTATTATAGCCGCCATGTGTGCGATTCTGATCGTACTGGAGAGTATGATTTTGGCGGTAAATATCGTCAATTATCATCATCTGGTGGAAAGAGCAGATACTCTGACGGAGTGGATCGTCAGTGAGGGTGGAAGTTTCGGTGATGCAACCGGAGATTTGAACGGAAATGATCCGGGGGCACAAAATGGACAGAATCAAAATGAACAACCACCTGAACAATTGGATGGTTCAAATTCAGATACGACTCCACCTGAAAAGCCAGATACAGAAACTTCGATGAATCAGAATAAAACAACTTCTTCATCAGATGGAACTGCAACAAACGAATCAAATTCAGATACAAACAGTACGGATCAGAAATCAACAGATGACCAGAAAAATCCGCCGGAAAACATCGGCAAAGATCACATGGGCTTTTCAAAAGAAACCCCATTCGAAACCCGATATTTTACGGTAGTTTTTGATTCTGAAGGAAACGTCTCAGACTGTGATACCGGAAAAATTGCAGCTATTGATGAGGACTCAGCCAAAGAATATGCCAGCGAAGTGTACGCTTCCGGTAAAACAACCGGTTTTTCCGATATTTACCGTTATCGTGTGACCGAGACAGATGACGGAACCATGATCGTATTTGTGGACTGCCGTCAGGAAATCGCAACGGTGAAAAACTTTGCAATAAATAGTTTCGGTATCTCCACGCTGGGACTGGCCGCCGTATTTGTACTGGTTGTATTTTTCTCAAAACTAGTATTCCGGCCGGTGGCAGAAAGCTACAAAAAACAGAAACAGTTTATTACGGATGCCAGCCATGAACTGAAAACACCGCTGACTATCATTGATGCCAATACGGAAATCCTGGAGATGGACAACGGGGAAAGCCAGTGGACGAAGAGCATCCGCAATCAGGTACGGCGTCTGACGTCCATGACGCAGCAGCTGATCACCCTGTCAAAGCTAGATGAAGGAGAAGTCAACGGAGAAAAAACGAAATTTTCCCTGTCGGATGCGTTAATCGACTGCGTACAGCCTTTTGAAACTCCGGCAATGATGCAGAATAAAACTATCGAGGCAGACATTGCAGATGGCATTATGCTGAACGGCGAGGAAAAAACGATTCGTCAGCTTTTTGATATTCTGCTTGATAATGCGGTGAAATATTCCACACCGGAAAGCACGATTCGTGTACACCTTTATACCAAAGGAAATAAAACGATCCTGACGGTATGGAACGAGACCGAGACGATTCCGCAGGGAAATCTGAATCAGGTATTTGAGCGGTTTTATCGTCTGGATGAGGCGCGGAATTCTGAAAAGGGCGGTTCCGGCATCGGATTGTCTGTGGCAAAAGCTGTTGTAACGGCACATAAAGGCAAGATTTCTGCCTTTAGTGAGGACGGACATTCCATGTTATTAAAAGTGGTCTGGTAAAAACAGGAAATAATTGTTAAAATAGAACTATTCAGAAACATGCAGATGGAAAGAAAAAGTAGGAATCATGCTTGTATAAGTAAGTATTTTTTTGTTCCAATCTATTTGGTGAAAAGCCATGAAAAATGGATCTGAGTAGTTCTATTTTTGCGTTTGAATAAGGAGGAGTATAAATGATTAACGAAATTATGGCCTATAATAAGAAATTTGTAGAGGATAAAGCATACGAACCGTATCTGACCAGCAAGTATCCGGATAAAAAACTGGCAATTCTGACCTGCATGGATACACGTCTGACGGAATTACTCCCGGCAGCCCTGGGACTGAAAAACGGTGATGCAAAAATTATAAAAAATGCCGGCGGCGTCATCACGCATCCATACGGTAGTGTGGTTCGAAGCCTTTTGGTAGCGATCATCGAGCTTGGTGTAGAAGAAGTCATGGTTATCGGACATACAGACTGCGGGGTGCAAGGCATGGACGGCGGAAAACTTCTGGAGGAACTGACTCACAGAGGCGTTTCACAGGAGTACATCAACATTGTGCGAAACAGTGGCATTGATCTGGAAAAATGGCTAGGCGGCTTTGAATGTGTGGAGCAGTCCGTCAGAGATACCGTGATCGCATTGAGAAATCATACCCTGATGCCGAAGGATATCACGATCACCGGATTTATCATGGATTCCGTGACCGGTGAGCTGAAGAAAGTTGATGTGGAATAAGAAAAAATTAACTTTTCTAATGACATCAGTAGTGCTATACTATTAAAGATTACGAAAAAAGTAGATAAAGGAGCTAAAAAATGCCTGTATTTGATTTTAATAATAAACCAGATGCCAATGCACAAGGAATCTGCACCTATACGATGCTGTTTTCCAATGCCTCTGAGGCGACAGCGGAATCTCCGATTTTGCTGCTGGACAACAGAGCACAGCAGTGGAAGCATCATTCCTGTGGTGTGTTTACGAACCCGGTAAAGCGGACTTCCTTTGAATTTGAGGAAGAGGGCGGCAAGGTCAGTGCAGATATTCTGCAGATCGATGCACGTTTTGTCAGTCTGCTGCGTTGGTTAGGTGAGAACCACATCAATGTGCGTCTTTCCGGAGAGAATCGTCCGGATGGCTATGCGGTATATAAAATCCGTGAGATCGCTTTTGGCGGTGGCACAAAACTGTCCGCAGAGGACGGATTTTTACAGTTTATGATGGAGCGTCTGTTTGCCAGCAATGCGCCGACAGAAGTGCATGATGAGGAAGAGCAGGAAGAAGAAGGCGACAGCATGAAGCTGACCAGTCTGCAGAGTATCACAGACTTTATGAACTGTGCAGGCCGTACACTGCCGGATAATATCCGCCTTTGGGCCCGCCGGAATCTGGCCGTTGCCCGTTCCCATGAGGTTTCCGCAGAGGAGCGCCGTCATGCGCAGCGTGCCCTTTCCATTATGATGAACATCCGTTGGAAAAGTAACTATTTTGAAGCAATCGATCCGGAGGAAGCACGTCGGATTCTGGACGAAGAATTATATGGTATGGAGCGTGTAAAACAGCGTATCATCGAGACGATCATTCAGATCAACCGTACACATACACTGCCGGCCTATGGTCTGCTTCTCATCGGCCCGGCCGGAACCGGAAAATCCCAAATCGCTTATGCGGTTGCACGTATCCTGAAACTGCCGTGGACCACACTGGACATGAGTTCCATCCATGATCCGGAGCAGCTGACGGGAAGTTCCCGCGTTTATGCCAATGCGAAACCGGGTATCATCATGGAAGCATTTTCCGCAGCAGGAGAGTCCGGACTGGTATTTATCATCAACGAGCTGGACAAGGCTTCCAACGGAAAAGGAAACGGCAACCCGGCAGATGTACTGCTGACTTTGCTGGATAACCTTGGATTTACAGACAACTACATGGAATGTATGGTGCCGACGGTTGGTGTATATCCAATCGCAACAGCCAATGACAAAGACCGCATCAGCGCACCGTTGATGTCACGTTTTGCAGTGATTGAGATTCCGGATTATACACCGGAGGAGAAGAAGACAATTTTCTCCCGTTTTTCTCTGCCAAAAGTATTAAAACGTATGGGTATGAGTGAGCAGGAATGTATCGTGACACCGGAAGGCCTGGATGTAGTGATCAAAAAATACGAAAACACAACAGGTATTCGTGATCTGGAGCAGGCGGCAGAGCACATTGCGGCAAATGCGCTGTATCAGATCGAGGTAGACCATGTGGCATCTGTTACTTTTGATGCGGATGCGGTAGAAAAACTGCTTGCATAATAGAAAAATCTGGTTTCAGGCAAAAACAGAAAGAGGAAATGAAATGAGCAAAAGAGAAACTGAAAGTACAGATATGAAGACAAAAGTGTGTCTTTGTATCGGCTGGATCGTGACAGCTGTACAGATTGTTCTGTCTGTATGGATGGTCTGGCTTTTGAAGAAAAATAACATGCTGCCGAACAAACTGCTGATCATCGCAGTGGTTGTATTGGCTGCACTGATCGTACTGTGCAGATTTCTGATGAAAAAAGAAATCCGTCTGGTGCGGTTTATCATCGGTGTTGTGATCGCTGCACTGATGTGCGCTGCATTGGCTTATGCCGGTGGAAAGGTTGGAAAACTGACCGATACACTGGAAAACATCACAGATGCAAAAGAAGAGACAACGAAAGTTGGCGTATATGTATTGACGGATGATCCGGCACAGAGCATTCAGGATGCATCTGCATACCGTTTTGGCATTCTGTCCCAGATCAACCGTGATGATACAGACAATGCGGTTGCACAGATCGAAGAAGAACTGGCAGAGAATATTTCACTTGTGGAATATGATGGAACGACAGAATTGGCAGATGCACTGACCAGTGGAGACTGCCGTGCCATTGTCATGGGTGAAGACTTTGTCGGCATGATCGCTGAGAGTGAAGGATATGAGAATTTCGAGTCTGAGATTCGTGAGATTGCATCTTATGAGTGGAAGACCGCAGTGAAAAAGACAAGCTCTGATAAGACACTGGCAAACGAAGATGGCGTATTTACTATGTTTATCAGTGGTATTGATACCTATGGAGATGTGTCCACAAAGAGCCGAAGTGATGTAAACATCATTGCTGTTGTAAATGCAAATACACACCAGGTATTACTGGTTTCCACACCGAGAGATTATTTCGTACCGTTATCTATTTCTGGTGGCGTCAAAGATAAGCTGACCCATGCAGGAATTTACGGTATTGATGTTTCCAAAGATACCCTTGGAATGCTGTATGACATTGATATGGATTACTATTTCCGTGTCAACTTCAGCGGATTTGAGGATCTGATCAATGCGCTGGGCGGTGTGACGGTTCAGTCTGATTACGATTTCAGTGTTGGATCCTATCATTATGTAAAAGGAACCAACAACCTGAACGCAGAGCAGGCGCTGGCATTTGCAAGAGAGCGTCATTCCTTCGCAGAAGGTGACCGTCAGCGTGGAAAAGACCAGATGGAAGTGATCAAAGGTGTGATCCAGAAGCTTCAGACACCGGCCGTTCTGCAAAACTTCAACGAACTGATGAAAGGCCTGGAGGGAAGCTTCCAGACAGATATGCCGT
>CAVEOS010000053.1:0-20136 GCA_963617435.1 Lachnospiraceae bacterium | reverse complement strand
TCATCTGCTTTTTGCGAACAATCCCAAATTTATTTTTAAACGGTTCCAGTTCCGCCAGGAAAATATTTTCGGCTACCGTAACTCCCGGAATCGTTCCGCTCTCCTGTACAACCATTCCAATTCCATGCTGTAACGCATCGATCATACTGGCCGGTTTCCAGGTCTGTCCCCGAAATAACATTTCCCCTTCTGTCGCTTTCTGCATTCCCGCCGCGATCGAAGAAATGGTAGATTTTCCTGAACCGTTCTCTCCGATCAGACCTCTGATCTCTCCCGGATACACTTCCAGATCGACGTTCTTAAGTGCTGTTACATTTCCAAATTGCTTGGAAATGTGTTTCATCTCCAGAATCGGTCCTCCCATATTTGTTCCCTCCGTTCCTTTCAAACTGAATATGGTTTTATTATATTCTTAATTTGAAATCTTTAAATTCACAAATCAGCTCAGTTTTATTGACCTATTTGACACTGTTTGTTAATATAAATCATATACATTAACGTTTTTTGACATTTTTGATATTTTCGTGGAACAAAAAGAGGAGGGTCTTTTACCAGTGGATGTTACAGAATTAACTCATCAGATCTATCAGTTAAATGAAGAAGAATTATTTTACAAAGAACAGTACGAAGCCAGAATTGAAGGTCAGATTCATGCTTACATTGCCCGTCAGGACATAAAAAAAGTAATTCAGAAACACCGGCTGATTCCCGAAGTACCGGAAACCATCCCGGAAGAATTTCTGGATTCTTTCTTTTTTGATACTTCGGATAAATCCAGTATTGTTGTGCAGAAACATAACCGGTACAGTCCGGCCATTGTTCACTCACACACTTTTTTTGAACTGGTGTATGTATACGATGGCACCTGTACGCAGGACATTTCCGGTCAGACATTACATATGAAAACCGGTGATTTCTGTGTCATTCCACCCGGAGCAGAACATTCCATTTCCGTATTTGACAACAGTATCATCATAAATATTCTGCTGCGGCGAAGCACGCTGCACAGCATGTTTTATACTTTTTTAAATACACCAAATAAACTGTCGTCCTTTTTCCTGAACAACATTTATACCAAGCGTTCCAATGATTATATTTTGTTTCACTCAGGAATTGATCCGACATTGAAGGAAGCTTTTATCTGGATGCTCTGGGAAAGTATCAATAAGCAGGAATATTTCTATCAGTGTATTTCCAATACATTACTGCTGGTTTTCTGTTTATTAGTAAGAAATTACTCAGAATCGGTTCAGACACCACTGTTCAGTGACCGTTTAGATGTGCAGCGT
This sequence comes from Lachnospiraceae bacterium, assembly GCA_963617435.1. Lineage (GTDB taxonomy): Bacteria > Bacillota > Clostridia > Lachnospirales > Lachnospiraceae > Eubacterium_I. The sequence continues at coordinate 18,847 of CAVEOS010000053.1, read as the reverse complement.
TATGCGATCATTCAATTTATTCAGGATAACTATCGTGACGTTACCCTGTCGACGGTGGCCAAACGCTTTCACTATTCAAATGAATATACTTCCCGCCTGATCAAAGATCTGATGGGAATGACTTACACAGAAATTGTCCGCACGGTTCGCATTGAACGTTCTCAGGATTTTCTGACAAATACAACAATGACAATCGCAAACATTGCGGAAGCAACCGGTTATGATACACCGGAACATTATATCCGGCAGTTTAAAAAACATACCGGCCTCACGCCCTCTGCGTTTCGTAAGCAGGCAGCGAAAAACCGACATTTTTAAATATCATATGTTTTTATGACAATTTCCCCGTTATGGATGAGCACTCTATATTAGTTTAAAATAAATCAATAATATTGATTAAAATAAATCATTCTGCTACTATAAACATTATGTTATACTCAAAAACATGAAATGCGAAGACAAGGAATAGTAACTGTCCTACTTTTTTCAGAGAGTTGCCGGTTGGTGTGAGGCAATAAAAGAAATACAGTGAACTCGCCTTTGAGCAGCAAACCTGAACAGTAATAATTATATTTATTCAAATTAAGTGGGAATTTCAATTTATGCTGACATAACCACACAGTAAAAAATATTATTGCCAATAGGGTTTGACGGAATCTCACCGTTACAGGAGGACAGCATGACAGTGCTGATGAGTGCGTATTTGATACGAAGTAGAGTGGTACCGCGGAACAATGGCTTTCGTCTCTACAACTATTACATGGTTGTAGGGATGAGAGCCTTTTTTATTTCAACCACACTTGATTTTATAGCCTTTCTCCTACTACCAACACACAAGAATATTACAGACATTCTTGTTGTGAACTATCCTTCATGCAATTACAAGACAACTGCATGATGAAACAAATGATTACATGATAGCTAACGGATAAGGAGGAACAGAGGACTATGAAACATTATGAAAACTATGAAAGAGCTTATTTTATGCCACCAGAATGTACTTACGACTGGGTGAAAAAAGAATATTTGACCAAAGCGCCGATCTGGTGTTCTGTAGATTTAAGAGACGGAAATCAGGCCCTGGTAGAGCCAATGAGTCTGGAAGAAAAAATTCAGTTTTTCCAGATGCTTGTAAAAATCGGATTCAAGCAGATTGAAGTCGGATTTCCGGCAGCTTCCGAAACCGAATATGATTTTGTCAGAACATTAATTGAGCAGGATATGATCCCGGATGATGTCACCATTCAGGTGCTTACCCAGGCAAGAGAACACATTATCAAAAAGACATTTGAAGCCATCGAAGGTGCTCAGAACGTCATCGTTCACCTGTACCTTTCCACTTCTGTGGCCCAGAGAGAACAGGTTTTTCATAAGAGCAAAGAAGAAATTATAAAAACTGCCGTAGACGGTGCCATCATGGTAAAAGAACTTGCCGACAAACAGAATGGAAACATTTATCTGCAGTACAGCCCGGAAAGCTGCACCGGAACTGAAGTAGATTACGCAGTAGAAATCTGCAATGCGGTACTTGATATCTGGCAGCCGACACCAGATCATAAATCCATCATCAACATTCCGGCTACCGTGGAAAATTCCATGCCGCATGTATTTGCCACACAGATTGAATATATTCACAAACATTTAAAATACAGAGATGCCGTTTTACTGTCCCTGCACCCACACAACGACCGCGGCTGTGCTGTTGCCGACGCAGAACTTGGTGTTCTGGCAGGCGCAGACCGTATCGAAGGAACATTATTTGGCAACGGCGAGCGCACCGGAAACATGGATATCGTCACCATGGCCATGAACCTTTTTTCCCATGGCATCGATCCGGAACTTGATTTTTCCGATATGTCAGCGATCCGCGCGGGATATGAAACTTACACCGGAATGAAGGTGCATGAGCGTCAGCCATACGCCGGTGATCTGGTATTTACCGCATTTTCCGGTTCTCATCAAGATGCGATTTCCAAAGGCATGACCTGGCGTGAGGAACACAAAACCGACAAATGGACCGTGCCATATCTGCCGATCGATCCGAAAGATATCGGACGCACCTATGACGGCGACGTGATCCGCATCAACAGTCAGTCCGGCAAAGGCGGCATCAGCTATATTTTAAAACAGAACTTTGGTGTCGTTCTGCCAGAAGCAATGCGTGAAGACGTTGGCTATGCCATCAAACAGGTATCCGATGAAATGCATCAGGAACTGTCCCCGCAAAACGTATATGAAATATTTGAGGAGCAGTACCTTCACTCCATGAACTACTTCCGCATTACCGAAAGCCATTTCAAACAATTAACCGATGGCATCATGGCAGAAGTCACTATTTTAAATGGAGAAAAAGAAACCGTTATCGACGCAAACGGAAACGGCCGTCTGGACGCAGTCAGCAATGCGGTCAAACAATTCTTCAACATCGACTACACCTTGATGAACTACGAAGAACATGCTTTAACCCAGACAACCTCATCCAAAGCGATTGCCTATGTCTGCATCAAAAAAGACGACACAACCTATTGGGGCGCAGGCATCGACGAAGACATCATCAAAGCCTCCATTCAGGCCCTGTGCGTCAGCGTCAACAAAATGCTCGCCGTACAAAAAGGCAACGCCTGCGAAGACGTCCGCTTGACAAAAATGCTGAACTACATCCAGAACCATTACCAGAACGTGACCTTAGCAGATATGTCTCAGGAATTTCACCTGACAGAGCCGTACATCAGCAAATACATCCGTGAAAAATCCGGTGTAACCTTCGGCGAACACGTCACAAACATCCGCATGAAAAAAGCATGCACCCTGTTAAAAAATGGAAATATGACAGCAGAAAACATCGCGGCATCCATCGGCTATCCAAACGTCGAACACTTCAGCCGCACCTTTAAAAAGAAATACCATATGACTCCGATCCAATATAGAGAATCCAAGAATTAAATTTTTCAAAAAGCATATACAAAACGTATTAACTAACGTCTTGTATATGCTTTTTTTATAATAAAAAATTAAAATCCGGGAATTTTACATATATGTCTGACATATATTTGACTTGTCAGTCCTTTTGAGACATAATGAAAGTAGGGGCTTTTTACATATGTAGTATATGATATGTTCAGAACATGATCCGAATGGTTCTGGCTTATGATCGTATACGCAAAATTTGGAGGAGGTTTTTTATGGCAGCACAAATCACGGCCGTTGTTATTTTCCTGATTATGTTTGCATTTATTATCACGGAAAAAATTCCACGGCACATTGCGACAACACTCTGCAGTGTTGCAACGCTCATTCTCGTGTTTGGTGTCTGTATGCACAGTTCTACTGCGCTGTTCGAGACGCTGAACTTTCAGTCATTTGCATCGGTTGATTTCTGGCGGGCAGGTGCCGACGCCACAGAAAGTACAAAAGGAATCAACTGGCAGACGATCATTTTTATCCTTGGCATGATGATCATGGTCGAGGGCATGGCAATTTCCGGATTTTTCTCCTGGCTTTGCCTGACCATTGCAAAAGCAGTCAAATACAATACCACAAAAATTTTTGTGATGTTTATGATTCTGGCCTTTGTACTGTCTATGTTTATCGACAGTATCACTGTTATTCTATTTCTGGCCGCAATCACCATCACGCAAAGCAAACTGTTGCAATTTGATCCGATTCCGGTGATCATCGCAGAGATTTTCTGCTCGAACCTGGGAGGTTCTTCCACCATGTGTGGAGATCCGCCAAACATCATTATCGGAACCGCGTTACATTACACATTTACAGATTTCCTGTTCAATACCGGCGTGATCGCTATCATAAGTCTGGTGCTGATGATCTTTTTCTTTTATATGTGTTTCCGCAAAAAACTGAGCACAAATAATCTTTCCGAAGAAGAGATTGCAAAAATGCCATCGCCGGACAGCGCGATTACCAATAAGCGGTCTTTCATCATCAGCTGCATTATTTTTCTCTGTGCAGTTGTACTGCTGGTAACCCATGGTCAGACTGGCCTGACGGTTTCCACCATCGGTGTGATCGCAGCTTTGGCGACATGCATCACAGCATGGAAAAAAGCAAAACACATTTTACGCCGTATTGATTATCCAACCCTTATTTTCTTCACCGGATTATTCGTCGTAGTCGGCGGTCTGGAAGAAACAGGCATTCTGGAACTGATTGCAAACTTTATCCATAAAGTCAGCGGCGGAAATGTAACCTTTATCGTAATCATTATTATCTGGATATCTGCGGTGGCCAGCGCCATCATAGACAATATTCCATTTTCCGCTACAATGATTCCGATCATTAAAAGCCTTGCAGCGGCATCCGGCGCAGATTTATCCGTTCTGGCATGGACACTGGCACTTGGTACTGACATCGGTGGAAGTGCTACCCCGATCGGCGCATCTGCCAACGTGGTTGGTATCGCCGTCGCATCCAAAAACGGTCATCATATTTCCTGGAAGCAGTATTGTACTTACGCAATTCCGGCAACGCTGATCGTAATTGGAGTTTCTACGATATATCTCATTGTTAGATATATATAAATAAAAAAGATGCCTTTATTTTGCACAACTAAATAGGACTTCATCCTATCCCTACTCCAAAAGACATCTTTACTCCTGCTGCCGCTCCCGGCTTTTTCTCATTCTTATCGGGAGCGGCGTTTTATTTTATTATCCTATCCTTACTTTATCCTAGCTCTATTTCTTTAAATAAATTGCTGTCACCGCGCAATCGCGTGCTGCATTTTTTGCTGTCTCTTCCAGCTCTGCCGGAAGTTCATCGTATTTTACATCAATACAATCTTTGTCAAAGTTATGTGCAAACAGCTGTGGATACAGTCCCACGCAAATACCGCACCGAACACAATATTCTTTTATTTCAACTTTCATTTTCCGTTCCTCCAACTTTATTTTCCCAAAATATACCAAAAACTTTTTAAATGCTTTTTCACAGTCCCTCTGGAATTATGCCTTTTTCTCCAGATAATCACAGGCACTGTCTCCTGCTGCAAAACCAAATGGCATTGCGAAATAAGCACCTGCACTTCCACCTGTCGGCGGGTTTCCGTAAAATTCGCTCATCATGTTGTCACCGGCTGCGTAAAGTCCCGGAATTGCTTTTCCATCTTCGCGGATAACCTGCATTTTTCCGTTTACTTTAATACCGCCAATGGTGTCATAACCTGCACAGAATACACGCATTGCATAGAACGGGCCTTTGCGTACCGGGCGGAGATATTTTGCATTTTTTCCGAACTCTTCATCCTCGCCATTGTCACAATATCCATTGTAGCGATCCAGTGTTTCCTCTAGGCCTGCCTGATCGATGCCGGACTGTGCACATAGCTCCTCGATCGTATCTGTCATAAATACATGTTTGTTGCCTTTTTCGTTGATCAGTGTCTTGAACTGTCCCGGAATGTCCGTCAGTTTTTCTACCGGGAAAATGAAATACATGTAGTCCACACCATCTTCTTCCAAATGACGACGGGTATCCTCATCAAATACGATATAGCTCTCGCCGTTAGGCTGATTTGCGATACCGGTACTGATAGCCATATGGTTGTTGGAAATACTCTCATCAATGAAACGCTCGCCGTTTTTGTTTACCCAGAGATACGGCTGCTCCTGAATGGTACGTGTCTCGTTGTATACGATCCATGGGGAACTTGCCACGATGCCCGGTCCAGGAACCAAATTATGTCCGGATACAGCGATCGCGCTCTGTGCACCGCCAAGTTTCCATGCCAGTTTCTGTCCGTCACCGGTCTGACCGGAATTCGGATAACAGTTGAACAATACATTTCCGTCACCGGAACAGTTATAATCGGTAAATGTAAATCCAGTATATTTTTTCATCATCTCACGGTCTTCCATAATTCCGCCGCTAGCAATGATGACTGCTTCACATTCCACTTCGATTTCTTCTTTTGTTTCATTATTTACAGCTTTCACGCCGTTTACTTTTCCGTTCTCATCCACCAGAATATCTGTGATCGGTGTGTTCAGCATGTACTGTCCACCACGTTTGATGATATCTTTCATGGCATTCAGACAGATCAGCGCACCGCCGTGTCCTTTTCCACGACCAGGAACCAGATAAAAATCACCATGTGCCATGATCGCCGGTGGGAATCCATCTGCATATTTCGGATTTCCGATATCCTCAAGCTCCAGTTTCTGTGTCGGGATCATTTTGATTCCAAGACGCTCAATATACTCTTTTGTTCTCCATGAATTGTTTACATACTGACGGATAACGGATGGGTTTGCGTTGTAGTTGGAATACTCATACAGCAAATGAAACGCTGCATTCTGAAAATCTTTGTCATTTCGAATACTTAAATATGCGATCGGACAGTTGGAAACTGCTCCACCCTGATACGGCTTCTTCTCAAATACCATTACTTTTTTTCCACGGGCAAGGGCTGCATCTGCTGCAGAAATTCCTGCCATACCACTTCCCATAATTACCAGATCTGTTTTTAACCTCATAAAAATAAAACCTCCTTCACCTGTTGCTCTTTTTTCGAACACCTGTTAAGGAGATTTTATCAATAACACTTTTCTATTTGACCTTTCATCTGGCATAAATCCTATGTATTTTCAAGAATACAATTGTGCATTTTGCACTCGAACTATATCAGCATGCAGACATTTTTTCCTTTTTACCATTTATGCCACTTTTATCTCTTATTTTTTGAAACAAGGTATTGTTCTATCTGCTCAGACAATATGTACCGCATCTTTTCCTCCGCATCATCCAGCGAAATCCTATAGATTTCTTCCACCGACAGAATCATATTTCGTACCGTATTTCTATGAATTCCAAGTTCTGCCGCTGTGCGTGTTGCACTGCAGTCATTTTTCAGATAACACAAAACCGTCTTTCCATATGCACTGTGATGCTCCCGGTCATACTTTGCCACCTCGCGATAAAACTCCGACTGCATTGCCCTCGGATTCATCTCATCTTCCATCCTCGAAAACAGATGATACATCACCACGTCCTTATACTGATAAATCACCTGCTCCTTCGTTTTTTGCAAAATATTCTCATTCCATGCCAGCGTAAACACCGCCTGCGTATACGCATCCCGCAGACACTTCAATTCATTAAAAATATTGCTGATTCCGATGCGGTACTGATACTGCTCCAGAAGCTGCCGCAGAATCCCCAGCTCTTTTTCATTGAAAAACACGTCCTGATGCAACGGCACCTTACTGTATTTCAGCAGACAGATATGTTTCTCATACAAAAACGGCTTGATCTCCCAGGGCTGTCGCTCCAGCAGACGCGCCAGAAACTTCAACGGCACATTTTCCTGATTGGAAAAATCAAGAATCCCCAGTGCAAAATAACCGGTTTCTTCCAGTCCATCGATCATATTTACCTGCTCCGTAATACGATCCTCCGGAATTTCCGCTGTTCCAAGCAGGTTGGCCAGAAATGTCTCATACATCATCCGTCCATGTCTCTGATTTTCATAATTACGCTGCAGATAAAAAGACATATTTTTCATAAACATGCGGACCAGATCCAGATATCCGTCTTCCGGCGTATCCTCCCCACAGAAAAAAGAAGTATAGCCAAGCAGCGTCTGACCACTGAAAAACTGCAGATAAATATTCGTGCCCGCGTTTTCTGCTGCTGGAGCAATCAGCATTTCTCCCTCCCGTATCTGGGAAAAAATCTGCTTCTTCTTCAGCTGTTCCATGGTATGCGCATCCGTATATCCCTGATGCACCGTCTCCCAGAACGTTTCATAATGCGACTCACAATGTTTTGTATACGCCAGCACATCGAAGCTTGCATCAAATACGATCATCGGATATTCCAGAACCGGCTCGCTGATATCGATCAGCTCCTGCACTTCCCTTCCTTCCAACGCCGCGATATGCATATTTTTATCCCATTCAACCAGACGATAAAAAATTTCCACCAGATCATTCATGACTTCCGGCACTGTTTTTTCCGTCTGCATAAAAATAGCATTTTGATGAAATATTTTCCATTTCCGCATCATGTCCTGCTGTTCTTTTTCATCCGCTTCCTTCGAAAAAATAACAAGCATACAGACATCATTTTCTAGCAAATGCTGCGCAGCCGCCTCCGGAACCGAACAGCCATCACATAAGTACAAATATTCCGTTTTCAGTTCCTTCATATTCGGCATCCAATACTGAATACCGGAAAATGTCTGCTCCTGCATCGTTTCCGGCAAATCCGCTATCTTCATATCCCGGATAAAATACAACAGCATACTTTTTGTGATCGTCATGCTAAATCCCCCATCATTTTCTGCAATTTTTTCAGCTGCCCTGATATATGTTTTGGGTTATACACCAGATTTAAAGAAATCGGCATTGCATCTGTGATTGGAATCAATATGATATTTTCCAATGAAGCCGCACAATAATCCCGCGCGATAAACGCCACTCCCCGATTTGCCCGCACCAGGGAAACCACCGTCTCCATATTTGGCAGGTACTCAATTTTGTTGTTATAATCCCTGTGATTTCCGTGCAGGAAAAACGGCAGTAACGCATGCTGCACCGGCGCCTCCTGCTCACTCAGATACAGCAATGTTTCATCCGAAATATCATGAAAAGAAATCTCACGGTAATCCGCATATTTGTGTCCCCGCGGAACCGCCAACGAAAGCTGTGCTTCGTGCAGCGTCTGCATTTTCAAAGGCTCCGGACAGGTAGTCGTTGTCGCCAGAATAATTCCTGCATCGATTTTTCCATTCAGCAAATTTGAAAAAATCTGACTTGGGAGACTTCCAATCAGATTCAGGCTGATTTCCGGATATTGCCCCTGAAACTGCGCCAGCACATCTGCCACATGATAATTTAGTGCTCCCGGCATGTGACACAGATGCAAACTGTTATCGGATACATTACCAGCTGCCCGCACCCTCTGCCGCAGCTCATCCTGTTTTTTAAACAGTTCATTCGTCTCAGACAACAGTACTTCTCCCGCATGGGTCAGTTTTAAGGAATGCTTTGTTCGGTCAAACAGTAACACACCCAGTTCCGCCTCCAGCTGGCTGATCTGTTTACTCAAGGCTGGCTGACTAATAAAAAGCTCCTTGGCCGCCTTTGAAATATTTAAATGTTTTACTACTACCAGAAAATATTCCAGTGATTTTGTGGTCATGTCCTTCTCCTTTTTAATTACTCTCTGTAATTATTCAGAGCCATCTCGATTCCGCTATGCTTCATCTCGATTTGGCTTCTCGCCAAATAAATTTATAAGAAAAAGTATTCGTTCATACCAGTATGACTCGTACTTTTTTTATAAATTTGCTTGTCTCTGAATAATATAACATAAAAGTTATACTTATATCCAATAAAATACTGTCTTTTCTTTTTACTTTAGGTTAAAATAAAAGCATCAAATAAACGAAGGTTCACATCGAACCTTACCTATTATGGAGGAGGATTTTAATATGAGCACACCAGGTGTTAAAGTTGGAGTTTCCGAAGAAGAGAAAAAACTTTCTTACTACAAATATTTCGAGCAGGATTTAGCTCCGGTACCGGCTGAGAAAATCGCCATTTTACAGGGTGTACCGATTGCTCCGGAAAAATGTATTCCATTTGAGGAGCGAAACAAATTCTTAAAAGGGGAAGCTGATGAATACGCAACCATCGGTTACGGTGTTGCTGCTGACGGAACAGGTCTTGTATGTAATACCACTTACATGCCGGGCGTTACAGGCGAAATGCTTGACTGGTGGTTCCCTTGGCATTCCGTAGGATCTGATCTGCGTTACAAAATCTGGGATCCGGAAGATCACTATTTTGCAAGAGCATATCCGGCATCTTATGTCGTAGACCCGAACGTACCAATGAACCAGAAAACATGGGGTGTTGACCACTACATCATGGAGGATGTTGGACCGGGGCCGGAGTTCTTACAGCTTTGCTTCAAGAGACCGGCAGACCTTGGTTATGATGAGAGCATCCTTGGTACAGAAAACTGCGAATCTATGGTCTGTGCTGTAGGACAGAGCAGCTGTGCCGCTGTGATGACTCACAAATGGCATCCGTACAAAGACGGCGTATTATTTGAGTCCCGTTTCTGGATCGGATATCGTATGACAGAAGACGGAAGTGTTGTAAAAGCAATTCCGGAAGGCGTATCTATCCCACCAATCGTACCGCAGGGATTATTTGCACACAACATCAAAGAATTTACAAATCTGGCAGCCATCCTGCCAACCTTATATGAGGAAGAGAAAGATACTTTCTAGGAAAATGCCAATTTTATCAGTGTTTCCCTGATTGGCTGAATTCAAGCCAGATAAATATGAGAGCATCTTAAAAGTGCCGCATGACTTTCTATAAAAGAAAAGCATGCGGCACTTATTTTACTTTTTCCTGTAATCAGTTTTTTATTATGTACTTATGCTGCTTATGCAAGACCTGGGAAAATTGTCAGGATCAATGCAACAACCAGAGCTGTAATTGTTGTATTTAATACAGTTGTGATAAATACATATTTGTAAGAATCCTTGATCTCAACTTCTGCAATACCTGTAGCAATGATATATCCCGGGTTTGTCGGTAATGTATCAAGTGTCTGGGATGCAAATACGGATACACGGTGCAGAGCGCTCATGTTGATACCCATGCTTGCGAATGTCTCTGACATGTACGGTAATGTAGCGGACAGACCTGCAGGACCTGATCCGGATGCACCAGTCAGTAATGCGATTGCAAGTACTACCTTAAATAATGCAGGACCACCCATGTTTAATAATCCATCTGTCAGTACCGGGAATGCCGGAGATGCTGCTACGACACCACCAATAGCTCCAAGTAAACCAACCTGAAGAACCAGCATTGTTGTCTGCTCTCCAACCGGTTTGATCAGTTCTTTCAGTCCTGAGAACTTTCCGTAATATGGAAAGAAGAAAATCAGGGAAAGAATGATGTTGAGCATACGGTTGTCTGTTTTTGCCAGAAAAATATTTTCCGGCTTTGTCGTAGACTGCACAGCAATATTTTTTCTTATTCCATCTCAAAAGCTCCCGTATACAGCTGATAATATGTTCCCTTTTTCTCGATCAAACTGTCATGGTTACCCCGTTCGATGATCCGTCCGTGATCGAGTACCATTATGACATCTGAATTCTGAATTGTTGAAAGTCGATGGGCAATAACGAAAGTTGTTCTTCCCTTCATCAGTCTGTCCATTCCATCCTGTACCGCTTTCTCCGTTCGGGTATCGATGGATGATGTCGCTTCATCCAGGATCATGGCCGGTGGATTTGCAACAGCAGCTCTTGCAATGGCGAGAAGCTGTCTCTGTCCTTGGCTCAGATCTTCACCGGCGCCGGTCAGCACTGTATTGTATCCATCCGGCAGACGGCGGATAAACGCATCTGCATTGGCAAGTTTTGCAGCCTCCACGCATTCTTCATCCGTTGCATCCAGTTTTCCGTAACGGATATTCTCCATCACTGTACCGGTAAACAGACAAGTCTCCTGCAATACGATACCAAGGGAGCGCCGAAGATCTGCCTTTTTAATCTTGTTGATATTGATACCGTCATAACGGATCTTTCCATCATCAATATCATAAAAGCGATTGATCAAGTTTGTAATTGTCGTTTTACCGGCTCCGGTCGAACCGACAAACGCAACCTTCTCTCCCGGATTTGCGTAAACAGTCACACCTTTCAGAATTCGTTTACTTGGTACATATCCAAAGTCAACATCCGCCATACGGATATCTCCGCACATCCTTGTATATGTCACCGTTCCGTCATGATGCGGATGCTTCCATGCATAAATTCCTGTATATTGCGGGCATTCACAAATACCATTTTCTGTTTCCTGTGCATTAACAAGTGTCACATAACCATTATCTGTTTCTGACTTTTCATCAATCAGATCAAAGATACGCTGGGCACCGGCAAGCGCCATAGACACCATACTCATCTGCTGTGAAATTTGCTGGATCGGCATGGAAAAAGCTTTTGATAAAGAAAGAAATGCCACGACAACTCCTGCTGTCAGATGTCCTTTTCCGCTGATTACCATGTATCCACCCAATACAGCAAGTATTACATACTGCAGATTTCCTATCTGGCTCAATACAGGCATCAGAATATTTGCATAACAGTTTGCATTTTTTGCATCTTCATACAGTGCATCATTTTTTTTATCAAATCCTTCCTGCGCTTTCTGTTCATGGCAGAACACTTTGACGACTTTCTGCCCTCCGAGCATTTCCTCAATATAACCATTGATCTCTCCCAGAGATGTCTGCTGTCTGCCAAAATACCGTGTACTGTGACCGGCGATATATTTGGTAATGATGAGTATCACAATCGTCACTGCCACGACAACAAGCGACAATGGAATACTGTAGTACAACATAATACAAAATGAAAATACAACACTGACCACGCAGGAAAACAACTGCGGTAATGCCTGTGAGATAAACTGTCTCAGAGTATCTGTATCATTTGTATAATGGCTCATGATATCTCCATGTGCATGTGTATCAAAATACCTGATTGGAAGCGACTGCATATGGTTAAACATATCATCACGAATCGTCTTCAGACATCCCTGCGAAATATTTACCATAAACTGACTATACAGCAGTGTGCATAACGCTCCAATCACATAAATACATCCCATGACACAAAGTACCCGGATCAATCCTGAAAATACCGGATGATCTGTCAGAAGAAGCGGCTCTATATACTGATCGATCAGTATCTGGATAAACATGGATCCTATTGCGTTTGCCGCTGTAGATATAAGTACACAGAGAGCTGCCAGTATAAACACCCCTTTTGAATGACTGTAAATATAATGCATCAGACGTTTAATGGTCTGTCCACTGTACTGTTTCATTTGTCATCGCCTCCTTTCTGCTGTGACTGATAAATTTCTTTGTAGATTGCATTTGTTTCCAGCAATTCTTCATGTGTTCCAACTGCGTCAATATGATCTCCGTCCATGACGATGATCCGATCCGCATCCTGTACGGATGAGATTCTCTGCGCGATAATAAGTTTTGTTGTGTCCGGAATCTCTTCATTAAAAGCTTTCCTGATCAGTGCATCTGTTTTTGTATCCACCGCACTTGTAGAATCGTCCAAGATCAATATTTTCGGTTTTTTCAAAAGCGCACGGGCGATACACAATCTCTGCTTCTGACCTCCGGAAACATTGCTTCCTCCCTGTTCGATATAAGTATCGTATCCGTCAGGAAGACCCTCGATAAATTCATCCGCCTGCGCTAATTTACATGCATGAATCATCTCTTCCTCTGTCGCAAATTCATTTCCCCAGCGCAGATTCTCCTTGATTGTTCCTGAAAACAGTGTATTTTTCTGAAGTACAACCGCTACATTATCTCTCAGCGTTTTAATATCATATTTTCTGACATCTGTTCCACCGACATGAACCGCTCCTGCCGTCACATCATACAAACGTGGAATCAATGAGATCAGACTGCTCTTTCCACTTCCGGTAGAACCGATGATTCCGATTGTCTCTCCCGATTCAATCCTGATGTCGATATCCTTTAAACATAATTTGTCTTTTTCACCGGAATAACTGAAATCGGCATGTTCAAACCATATGCTGCCATCTTTTACTTCCATCTCAGGCACATCCGGATTTTTCAGACTGCTCTCCTCATCAAGTACTTCAACAATACGTTCTGCGGAACTTTGTGCAATCGTAATCATAACAAGCACCATGGAAAGCATCATCAATGATGTCAGGATCTGCATCGCATAAGTGATCAGACTTGTCAGTTCTCCTGTGGTGAGCACTGTCGCACCTGAAAGTACGATCATTCTTGCTCCGAACCAGAAAATCAGAATCATGCATACATATACGACAAACTGCATCAATGGTGCATTAAGTGCCATATAACGTTCTGCTTTACAGAAGGTTTTAAAAAGAAGTGTTGATATCTTCTGAAATTTGCTTTTCTCATGTTCTTCCCTCACGAAACTCTTTACCACACGGATTCCGCTTACATTTTCCTGTACAACGCCGTTCAGATTATCATATTCTTTAAACACTTTTTCAAAAATCGGATGTGATTTCCATACGATCCAGGTGAGCCCGCCACCAAGAATCGGTATCATGATAAGAAAGATGATCGCCAGCTTCCAGTTGATCATCCATGACATGATCAATGAAAAAATAATCATCAACGGTGCTCTGACTGCGATACGTATGATCATCATATAAGCATTCTGAATGTTTGTTACATCCGTTGTCAGTCGTGTTACCAGACTTGCCGTTGAAAACCGGTCAATATTTGCAAAAGAAAATCCTTGGATCCGGTAATACATATCTTTTCGAAGATTTCTCGCAAATCCTGCTGATGCTGTTGCTGCTTCCGCTCCCGCACAAAATCCAAGGAATAATCCGATAACAACACAGATACACATCATAAGTCCCAGCTTCAGCAGAATGTTCATATTTCCGCCATAAATGCCCTTATCGATAATATCTGCCATAAAAAACGGGATGATGATTTCCATCAGGACTTCAAGTCCCGCAAAGACCGCTGTCCGTATGGATGCACCTTTATATTCCCGGATGCTCTGTAACATTTTCTTTATCATACTGTCCTGCCTCCTTTTCTCTCGTATTGCAGCAGTAAATCAACTGATACAAACACGAATACATTTTTTCTATCTGCATTTTTTGTCTCCTTCCTTTCATTTTTTCGAACATTTATCTGTCCGCACGTTATTTTAGCTCTAAATCTGTTGAAAATGAATTTCTAAGATGTTATTATTAATAAACAAATCGGAATAATAGTAATAAATATTATGTATTGAACGATTTAATAGCTGTCTGTCAATGTACACACAGGATCTTTTTTTCTGACGGTGAAGTCCCACGTACATGGCAAAAAACAGGAGGTAAAAATTATGACCGAAATACAGATAGAATGTTTTCTTGCAATTGCAAATCACCTCAATTTTGCAAGGGCGGCAGAAGAGCTGAATATTTCTCAGCCTGCTGTCACTCATCAGATTCAGGCTCTTGAGGCTGAGCTTGGCATCAAACTTTTCAAAAGATCAACCCGGTCTGTCTCACTGACAGAGGAGGGGACTTATTTTCTTGATGATGCCAAATCTATGCAGCAAATTATTTTTCGTGCAAAATCACGTTTTTCAAGTTCCGGAATTGCAGAATACAAGACGTTGACTATCGGCTGCAGCAGCCCGTCTCAGCTTCAGCTTCTTTCCCCTGCCCTGAAACAGATGCTGATGGAATATCCTGATTTTCATCCGCAGTTCCGTCATATCATTCAGAGCCAGATTCCTCCAAAAATCGACGATGAAGTCCTGGATGTTGCATTCGGCATGAAAATAGACATCCATTCCCAGACAAAGGTCAGATACCGCGAGCTGACACGGATTCCACTCTGCTGTGTCTGCCCGGACAACCATCCGATCGCTGCACTCCCACAGATTACTCTTGAAGAACTGAAAACAGCCAGACTGATCGTCTATACACCGGTATCTGCTTCCCCGGAAATCGCAATCACGCAAAAGAATCTGATACGCGACAAAAATATGAAAGACACTTACTTATGTGAATATTCCGAAGATGCCCTTTTACTCGTCGAAGCCGGTTATGGTGTTGCCATTCTTCCTGATCTCTTTGTTCCGGAATGGGCAAATGTATGCACCGTACCGATCCAGAATGTGAACCCGCTGTCTTTCGGCGTATATTTTAAAACAGGTGCTGCAAATAAAATAATCCATAAGTTTATAAAAATGATCCATATAGAATCGAGTAGGAGGGGGATTTGAATAGTCCCCCGACCTCTCACACCACCGTGCGTACCGTTCAGTACACGGCGGTTCCTTAGTTTTCACATACTTGTAGATAATAGCCAGTCAAGGATATATATCCGAGATTGGCTAGCTCTTTGTTAGTGAGTGCCTGATTTAGTACAAGTGCTGAGCGCCATATGCCTTTGCGACAATTCGCAATCTCAAATACCACCCATCTCCTTTAAAGTGCTTAATCTCCTCGCCTTCCCTGACAACAACTTCCTTGTCCTGATACATTCCGATGACGGTTGCATTCAATTCTACCTCGACGCCAACCTGATCTGCTTCATCCAGAAGCTGCTGACCGATCACGAAACCTCTTATTTTCGCACGGTGCTCCTTCGAGCCAAAAAATTTATGAATCTGTTTGAACAATTGTCCGCCAGGTTTCTCATTCTCATCGAATACGATAACTTTGAGTCCTCTTTTTGCCGCTTCAATTGCTGCTGACAACCCGGAAGGACCAGCTCCGACAATTATTAAATCATATCTTTTCATTTGTGTCCTCCTTCTATATCATTGTTCTGCAAATGGTTTATCACTCACACCATACTGAGTTCTGACATCCATCCCTGCTTTCAACGGTGTGATACAGGTTCTCACATTCGGCACTCCATCTACAACCATGACACAGTCTGTGCATCTTCCGATCGCACAAAAAATTCCTCGTGGTTTATGTTCTTTTTTCGTATATCGATGAACCATCACACCTGCCGCTTTCAACGCTGCCGCAATCGGTTCTCCCTCCATTCCTTCTATCTCTTTTCCATCAAATGTAAATCTGACAGATGACCCGTTTTCCTGAACGCCTAGTATTGGATGTTCTTTTATTCTTTCTGCCATCATCAACGCCCCTTTTCATGTAAATAATCTTCTGATCTGCTTTTTAATCAGTAATTGTTGTAAATTCCGTTAAGTGATTTTCCAATCAATTTTCTGATCTGCAATTGATGTAAACCACTCAAATAATCTCAATTAATTTTCTGATCTGTGATTGATGTAAGCCACTCAAATAATTTCAATTATTTTTCTGATCTGCAATTGATGTAAACCACTCAAATAATCTCAATCAATTTTTCTAATCTGTGATTGCCGTAAGTTCAATTTCTACAAACTGTGTCGGTCTGTTCAGTGCCGGTGTCGCTACCATGGTAAATAACGGCTTAATGTCATGAAACACTTCCGAATAGGCATCTCCGACTTCTTTCCCGTATTTCATATCTGTGATAAAAGCCTCCACTTTTACAACATCCTCCACTTTTGCATCCGCCTGTGCAAGAAGTTTGATAAATTTTTCAAAAATGTATTTTGCCTGTTCATACGGTGTTTCTCCGTATACAGTTCCGTCCGGCTGTACAGCTGTTGTTCCACCGATCATGACAAACGGTCCTTTTTTTACCATACGTGAATAACCTACTTTTTCTTCCAGTGGTGCTCCTGATGAATAATTTGTTCTCTCCATGTTTTTTCCTCCTGCCATTTACATATGCATATTAAGTTATACTATCCCGAATTGCTCCCACAATTCTGGAACATTTATAATTCACTTTTGCGCCATGTTAAATACTCAATAACATCTTTCCAATCAGATAAAAAAAGATGCCGGAAAATCTGATCTGTTTCAGATTTCCTGACATCTTTGTCTAAGTGATGTTCAAATAATATCAGCAGAATTTGGTATTTAATTGTAAATTTCGGAACAAATGATTCAATGTCTCCTGTCACGTTCACTTACACAGTAATATTTCTTTTTTTCCCGATACATTTCTCTGTCCGCCTCTTTTACAAGTTCCTCGATGGAAAATCCCTTATATTCATCAGCAAATACATATCCTATCGACATACTTAATTTATTGCCTTTTTCACCTGTCCACTGTTCCGTTTTATGCTTTATCCGAACCAGTTCATGTTCCAGGTCTTTTTTTGACATTACAGCAAATACTACAAATTCATCACCGCCAATACGGAAAGTTCTTCCATTTTTTCCGATCGTTGCCTCAATACAAGCCGCCGCACCACAGATCAGTTCATCTCCCGCTCTATGACCACTGGTATCATTTACTTCCTTCAATCCATTAATATCTATCATGAAAATCAGGAAATTTTCAGGTACACATCCCCTATCTGCATAGGCATCAATTGCATCAATATAAGCAAAACGGCTGAACACCCCCGTCAGAGCATCTCTTGATATTTTTATCTGCTGTTCACTAATCTCATCATCCTGCTTCAGTTGTGAAAATTCTGAATAATGGATAAATATAAATACTGCTCCAAATGTAGTTGTGAGATATGCAACACGGCAATCCTGTCCGATCAGTTCCTGCATAGCAACACCGGAAAAAACAAGAAGTATTGTTGCATACAGTGACTTTCGGTTTTGTTTACGAAATATTTTTCCATAGGATAACATTTTTGCAGTGAGAACGATAATAATCAATGAATAAAAAATTACATATACCGGATAAAGCACGCTATGCGTATAATAATTCTGTTCATCAACTGTAATCATCCATCCATTGCATGCTGCTATCAGCTGAAAAATCGCATTTCCAAAAAAAATTCCCAGGAAAATCCGTTTCTTTCTGTCTGATTTTCCCATCAGTGCAATTAATCCCATGCCTGTCATAGGTGTAAACGTATAATCAATCATTTTTACAACAATAAGTACATATTTTGGAATTCTCAAATTTCCACTCATATGAATCCCAGCACACTCTGCTACCGCCGCAATTGCAATAAAAATATTTGTTAAAATAAAAAGTTGCTTCTTTCCCCGGGAAATCCGGTCGTTCTCATAAACCAGAATAGAAAACACACCGAGTGCTAACACTGTTATTATAATTACGTATGTATAATAATTTATCATCTGTTTCCCCTCTGCGTGATTATCTTCATGAATTTTCAGTTCAAAATGCCTTTAACATTTCTGCAGATCCACACTCCATTTTATCTAATACATTCTCTTTATTTAAAATAACCCAGATAAATATCAGGCCTATTAAT
>CAVEOS010000052.1:16470-20229 GCA_963617435.1 Lachnospiraceae bacterium | reverse complement strand
GGGGGGGGGGGGGGGGGGGGGGGGGGGGGGGGGGGGGGGGGGGGGGGGGGGGGATCAATTTTTCTGTGATGATACACCATGCGAAGTCCCCGCAAAATCGCCAGATCACCATAACTAAACACATTCGGTCTCTGCATACAGAACAACAAAATCATCTCCGCCGTCCATACACCGATTCCCTTTAATGACGATAATGCCTCGATTGCTTCCTGATCTGACATCTGCCATACTGCATCCAGCTCAAACTCCCCGCTTCTTATTTTTTCTGCAAAATCCGTCAGATATTCTGCCTTCCGAAATGTCATTCCATACGCCTGCAATTTCGGGATTCCTGCTTCCAGAATCATCTCCGCATTAATGATACCGAGGTCATCCTGCATTCGCTGCCAGATTGTTGCCTGCGCTTTCATAGAAATCTGCTGACCAATAATGTGGTGCACCACAGATGAAAAAAGATCCGTGTCCACGGTTCTATCAATCATTCCAAGTGTATCTATCACTTCCGCCAACTTTTTGTCCTTTTGTTTCAAATATTCTATTTCTGTTTCTCCATATTCAAAATACATGTATTTTCTCCGTCCTGCGATTTATCTGATTTTTTATTTCCATTTTTACTGTGTAGTCTAAAACACCCTTCTGCTCTATCGTCGATATCATCTCTTAAACAGCATTCCACGGAAATTCGGAATTGTCAAGTAACAGATAACAATATATAATCATATCTGATATCTATTTCGATTATAAAAGGAGAAAACATTTTATGAATATACAAATCAGAGAATATCAGACAACAGATGCGGCCAAAGCAGCCGAAGTATGGAATCAGGTTGTAGAAGACGACCTTGCGTTTCCACAGGAAGAAAATTTGACCGTCGAAACCGGAGATCAGTTTTTTAAAGAACAAACTTATACCGGCATTGCCGTAAATACTGAAAATAACGAAATCGTGGGACTCTATATCCTGCACCCCAATAACGTCGGACGCTGCGGTCATATCTGCAATGCCAGTTATGCCGTTCGCCGCGATATTCGCGGGCAGCATATCGGAGAAAAACTTGTCCTTGACTGTCTCGCTATGGCAAAAGAAAAAGGCTTCCGCATTATGCAGTTCAATGCCGTTGTTGCTTCCAACACTCATGCCCTGCATTTATATGAACGTATTGGTTTTACGAAACTTGGTGTTATTCCGGGTGGTTTCCGCATGCCGGATGGACATTATGAGGATATTATTCCTCATTACTATGTGTTGTAGTGTAGTATGATTCGAAATTTAGATTATCAGATTACGAAAGAGTCCGGCAGCATCCTTCAATTTTTGAAGGAACACGGCTACTCTTCCAACTTAATCATACATTTGAAAAAAACACCGGAAAGTATTTTAAAAAACGGTGTCTGGAGTTATGTAAACGAACCGCTCCTCGTCGGAGACACCCTTCACATCCACATAGAAGAAAACGAAGGCTCCGACAATATCGTGCCAAACGAAATTCCGCTCTCCATTTTGTATGAAGATGAGGACATTCTGGTCATTGACAAACCAACAAATATGCCAGTCCATCCTTCCATTAATCATTATGAACAAACATTGGCAAATGGCGTGCTGTGGTACTATACCGCACAGCAGATTTCCTACACATTTCGCTGTATCACACGACTGGATCGGGATACCACCGGAGTCACACTTCTGGCCAAACACATGCTTTCCGCTTCTGTCCTTTCAAAAGCGATGCAGCAAAAACAGATTCAGAAAGAATATCTGACACTTTGCGACGGTGTTACTCCAGAACACGGCACTATTAATGCGCCAATCTGCCGTGCCGCAGATTCCGTCATTGAACGGTGCGTGGATTTTGAAAATGGTGATTCTGCCGTCACACATTTTGCTCGGGAATGGACCAACGGACAGATTTCCTTGGTTCGCGTCAAACCAGAAACCGGGCGCACCCATCAGATCCGGGTACATATGAAGCACATCGGGCATCCGCTTCTCGGTGATTTTCTGTATCACTCGGAAGATCATTCCATGAATCGTCAGGCGCTGCACTGTGCATCCCTGACTTTTACACACCCGATCACTGGAGAAAAATTAACCATAAATGCAAAACTGCCGGAAGATATGCAACAGTTCTTATCTCAGTCGTAAAACTTCGGCTGAGATAAAACTTACACATCTTCCGGCAACGTTTATATAACACCTTATTTTTTGCTTTTTCATTCACACGTTCTTGCTTTTCAGCTAAGAAATGTCCCTTATATTTAATCAACTTCCAAACTTTTTTAGCATATCAATATGCAAACACTAAATAGAACTATGCATCAAACTGCTGTTCCTACTTTTTATTATGCAATACTTCTCTGCGAATATAGTCAAAGGTAACATCCTCGCCCTCATCTGCCAGCATGTATAACAATTTTTCCAATAATTCCCGTACTTCCGGATGCATGATATGACGATCCTTACCATGCAGATAATACTCCAGTGCACTGCAATCCGTATATTTTTCCTTCTGATAATTTTTTGAAGCAGACATACGGTCAATAAACATTTCCACCACATATTTATCCGGCATACGCATTCCTACCATCGCCGGCTCCGGTGGCACACCATAATCAATCCAGTATTCCATGTGATGCTTATTGCGCCCTTTATGATGAAGCCATGCCGAAGAATACCCCTTGTCCTTTCGCTCTGCGTTATTCGGACTGACATCTCCCTGATAATATTTGCAGCCAACCAGGAACTCTGACGGCATATATTTTGACAGATCATGTAGCAAGCCCTGCTTATACAGACCTACCCGAAAACAGCCTTTCATGACCAGCATTTTATGATGATTGATTGTCTTTAAATGTTTCCAGAATTTCAAAAAAATATGCCTCCTGTATCTACATAAGTCGAAAGATTTCCAATTCTTCTCATGCCAACCTTCTTGCCCTTCGTACAAGAAGTATCCCTCACTCAAAGAGCTCGGGCATTTCCAACTTCAGATAATTAAAATCACATGCTAAATTTTATGTCCATGCATCTTCCACTTCCCTTGCAAAATATCATGCTAACACACTAATAAAATGAAGAAAATGCGCTCACTTGTATCAGATGCAAAATGAATAAATGCACCGGATAAAATGCGTAAAATACATATTTTGCCGATGGGCCTTTCTTTCCATTATACAAAAAGATTGGCAAAAAGGCAATCACACCCAGCAGTTCCACGCTTCCGAAGAACGATATGGAAATCACCGCAAACATTCCAACCTGAAGCACAATATTTTTTCGCGCCATCCACATAAAATAAATCAGCAGAATGCCGCCCATTCCATAATCCGTCTGCAATGCTTCTGCCACACAGCCACAAACCGCTACTACAACAAACTGCCAGATTGTCGGAATCGGCTGTCCTTCAATCCAGGCCAGCTGCATCTTCTTTCCTTTATGTAACTTCACGTAAGACGCTCCATTCTGAATCAGATCCAGCATCACCAGACCGATCGTCAGCGTCCAGAACACGTTCTGGGAATGGATATCTACGATTTCATTTGAAAAAGCCAGATCAAACGGGATTTCCGAAATCAATGCAAACAGAAACATCCGCAGTTCATATTTTCGAATCTTGCTGGTATAAATACTTCCCTCAACAAGTAAAAACACAAACAGCGGGAACGAAATCCTTCCAATATAACGAAACATCATGTTCATCGGAAACAGCACCGCACCCACATGGTCAAAATGTCCGTGCGTGAGCAGTATCGCCTTGCAGG
>CAVEOS010000052.1:5597-16460 GCA_963617435.1 Lachnospiraceae bacterium | reverse complement strand
CACCGCACCCACATGGTCAATAACCATTGTTATAATGGCGATCATTTTCAATGCAAAACTGTTGATGCATTTATAGTTTTTATTCATTAACACGTCCTCTTAACTTTCTGTAATTTCCACCAAATTATCTTATCATAGATCTATCTATATGTAACCTGATTTTTTATTACAATACCGGATCCAGAAGCGTTTTTACAATTTCCTCATGCTATTTTCACATAACCAAATTATTGTTCCACTCAATCTGCTGTTTATTCTTCGATGACTTGCGCAGCATTCATATTTGTTATAAGATAATAGAAGTTCTATCACCATTTTTATTATGGAAATTTTATTGATAGTACGGCAATTTATTTTTCGAAATAATCCGGAGGATTTAATATATATGAATATTGCAATTATCACTGGCGCTTCCAGTGGTCTCGGACGTGAATTTGCTTTGCAGATCTGTCAAAACTATGCTGCTGAAATTGATGAAATCTGGCTGCTGGCCAGACGAAAAGAACCTCTGCTCGCTCTGGCACAGGAAATTTCTGCCACAGGGATCTGTGTCGGTGCCGCTATGCCGATGGACATTACAGATGACGAACAGATGAAAGATTTTCAGGACAAACTGGACATCGAAGCTCCTACTGTCAAATATCTGGTCAACGCTGCCGGACTTGCCAAAATTGGCGGACCGTTTACGTTGCAGCCGGAAGAATTAACTCATATGATCGACCTGAACTGTAAGGCAGCCGTTCATATGACGGCAATCTGTATGCCACATTTTGACAGGGGTTCCAGAATTTTGCAAATTTGTTCCACTGCCGGTTTTCAACCAATGCAGGGACTCAATGTATATGCCGCATCAAAAGCGTTTCTGCTTCGTTACAGTCAGGCGCTTCGCTGGGAATTAATTGGAAAACAGATTTATGTGACAGCTGTCTGTCCATACTGGATCAAAGATACGGAATTTATCGGTGTTGCAAAAGATACTGACAATCCCAAAGCAGCCCGTGCCGTACATCACTTTCCACTGGCTTCCAAAACAAAATCCGTGGTACGTCTTGCTTTGCTGGATAACAAACTCGGACTTTGGGTGTCCACTCCGGGACCGGTCTGTTTTGTACACCGGTTGTTCTGTAAAATTATGCCGCCTGTCGTAGCCATGGGTTGGTGGGAACTGATACGACGCCTTTAGTTCTTGTTTATGTTATTGGCTATCGGTTGGCAAATGAAAGAAAAAACGAAGAAATTTATCTCGCTCGCTAGACGTTCACTACCCTCGTTTCACGGCGGTTTCATCGCGCTCGTTCCCGACTCTAATAAAAGCCTGTCGTCTCCCACTCACGCAAAACCTTGTGAAACTCAGTCGTTCGCTGAATCGCTCCTCGAGATAAATTTCTTCGTTTTTTCATTTAAGTTATGAAAATGATAGCTGCTTTACAATAGCTTTGTTTTCGCTACTGACTCTGAATCAAAAAATGGTTAGTACCCTTACTATATAGCTCCCTATGGTGTGAAAACTACTAATTCCATAACTGAAATGACGAAATCAAGGAATCCTTCTGCGACAAGCGATTCAGCGAACGATCAGCTTTTATCGGAGTTGGAAGTGAATTCTATCAAGTCGAACCAAAGTGAGACTTGGCGTGTAATTCTCGTCAGCGTAAGCTGACAAAATTCCACTGAGAATTACTGCGCATCCATGCGGAGCATTTATCTCAGTCTGAAAGACTGAGGTAAAAACCGAAGCAAAACGAGGTGAGTGAACGGCTAGCGATTGCAGAAGGATTCTTTGATTTCGTACTACATAATATTAAATTTTTATCTAAAACCGGCGGAACCGCTCGTATCGTTCTTCGGCAAGAACCTCCGGTTCTTTTCCAAGATTTTCCGTCAGAAAACCACGAATCCGATTTTTCATATCTTTGCTGAGTTCCACCAGATTCGCTTCACTCGCCGGCATCGGCTCGTCAATAACATCATCCACGATTCCCATTTCCAGCAGTTCTTTTGCTGTTACTTTCATCAGATCTGCTGCTTCCGGTGCACGTTTTCCATCTTTCCAGAGAATAGATGCAAATCCTTCCGGTGAAAGAATCGTATAGGTCGCATTTTCCATCATCCAGACTTTGTTTCCGACAGCCAGTGCCAACGCACCGCCGCTACCGCCTTCACCTATCACGATACTGAGTACCGGCACTTTCAATGCCGCCATCTCATACAAGTTTCTGGCAATTGCCTCACCCTGTCCATGTTCCTCGGCTTCCAGTCCCGGAAATGCCCCCGGTGTATCAATAAAATTGATGATCGGACGGTGGAATTTTTCCGCCTGTTTCATCAGACGTAAAGCCTTGCGGTATCCTTCCGGAGACGGCATACCAAAGTTTCTTGTAATATTTTCCTTTGTGGTACGTCCTTTCTGCTGCCCGATAACGGTAACCGGACATCCATCCAGATAAGCAATCCCGCCTACCGTTGCTCCGTCATCATCCACATGACGGTCTCCATGAAATTCTTCAAAATCACTGAAAATCTCATGAATATAATCTAACGCTGTGAGTCGTTCGGAAGCTCGCGCTGCCATCACACGATCCCATGCGGTCATTTTTCCTTTTTTCTTTTTCTGCGCATGCATGATATCTGCAGGCTCTACTGCCTCCACCATATCTACAGAGGCCTTCTGTGTATGCATATGCAGCAGACGCGCTAAAGTATCTTTCATGTCCTCACGGCGGATGATTCCGTCGATCAGACCATGTTCTACCAGGAACTCTGCACGCTGAAAACCTTCCGGCAGTTTCTGTCCAATGGTCTGCTCAATGACACGGGGACCGGCAAATCCTACCAGCGCATCCGGCTCTGCCAGGATAATGTCACCTAACATGGCAAAACTTGCAGTCACACCACCGGTAGTCGGATCAGTAAGCACAGAAATATATAACAGTCCTGCATCGGAATGTTTCTTTAACGCTGCGGATGTTTTTGCCATCTGCATCAGGGAAACCATTCCTTCCTGCATACGTGCGCCGCCGGAACAGCAGAAAATGATAACCGGAAGTTTCATTTCTGTCGCTTTTTCCACGGCGCGTGTGATCTTTTCACCTACCACATATCCCATACTTCCCATGAGAAAACGGGCATCGCAAACTGCGATCACTGTTTTCTCGCCTTTGATGGTGCATACACCAGCTGTCACAGCTTCATCAATATGAAGTTTTTCCTTTAATCCGTCCAATTTTTCCGGATAGCCCGGATACTCCAGGGGATTTGCTGTCTGAAGACCGGTATCCCACTCTTCAAAGGACCGCTTGTCTGCAACCATGCGCAGTCTGTGCTTTGTGGAAAGACGGAAATATTTGCCGCATTTATAGCAGGAATAGTGATTGTGTACCACATCTTCTTTGTAAAGTAATTCCCCGCATGCGTCACATTTGATCCACATGCCCTCCGGGATATCCTGCTCTTTTCGCGGAACTGTAATATAGTTTGTTTTCTTAAACTTTAACACTATGCTTCACCTTTATCCTAATTTCAAGATTCGCTCGCGAATCTTGCTGCGAGATGGGCATCAGCAAAGCTGATATCTTCCTCTGTCCATCTCTGCAATCCTCGCGGAGCATTTTAAATAATTGACGTTATTTTCATACAATTTTATACATCATGTGCTTCGTCAATTATTCGAAATACTGCTCGATAAAACCGGTTGTAATGTTTCCGGACTGGAATACTGGATGTGTAATAATATCGTACTGATAATCCAGGTTTGTGGTAATTCCGTCAATATTAACTTCACCCAGTGCACTGCGCATTTTATCGATGGCTGTCTGTCTGTCTTTTCCGTATACAATGATCTTTGCGATCATGGAATCATAGTTTGGCGGGATCGTATAACCGGTGTAAATTGCGGAATCAATGCGGACACCGTTTCCTCCCGGCAAATGCAGATACTCGATTTTTCCCGGACAAGGCATAAAATTCTTTGCCGGATTCTCTGCATTGATACGACACTCAATGGCGTGGCCTGTGATGTGGATATCTTTCTGTCTCCACTGAAGCTTTTCTCCTGCCGCAATAAAAATCTGTTCTTTGATCAGATCCAGACCTGTGACAAGCTCTGTCACCGGATGCTCTACCTGAATTCGTGTATTCATTTCCATGAAATAGAATTTTTTGTTTTTATCTAATAAAAATTCGATGGTTCCGGCGCTCTCATATTTTGCTGCCTTTGCTGCCCGGACAGCTACTTCACCCATCTGGGCACGGAGTTTGTCGTCCAGTGCTGCGGATGGAGATTCCTCCACCATCTTCTGGTGACGGCGCTGAATGGAACAGTCACGCTCGCCCAGAGAAATGACATTTCCGAATTTGTCTGCCAGAATCTGGAACTCAATATGGCGCGGATCCTCGATATATTTTTCAATGTACATGGTGTCATCTGCAAAACCATTGACGGATTCTGTCTGTGCCACCTCAAAATTTTCTGTAAAATCTTCGGCACTGCAGGAAATACGCATGCCTTTTCCACCGCCGCCGCTGGCTGCCTTGATCATAACAGGGAAACCAATCTGCTCTGCCAGTTTCAGACCGTAATCAGCGGTATAGACTGCTTCTTTTGTGCCCGGAACAACCGGAACTTTTGCGTTGAGCATGGTATTTCTTGCTTCCTGCTTATTTCCCATCCGGCGGATGACTTCCGCAGAGGGTCCGATGAAAGCAATGTGACACTGCTCGCACATCTGTGCAAATTTTGCATTTTCAGACAAAAATCCAAATCCCGGATGGATGGCTTCTGCTTTGGATGCAATGGCTGCGCTCAAAATCCGTTCCATATTCAGATAACTGTCTGCCGGTGCTGCTTTTCCGATACAGATGGCTTCGTCCGCCAGCTGGGTATGCAGCGCGTCTTTATCTGCAGTTGAATAGACTGCCACAGAAGTGATACCTAGTTCTCTGCAGGCACGGATGATACGCACCGCAATCTCACCTCTGTTTGCGATTAATATTTTCTGAAACATGTTCTCTCTCCTAACCGATGGCAAAGGTCAACTCTGCAATAACCGCTACTTTTCCGTCTACGGTTGCTTTTGCGGAAGCCACACCGATCGGTCCTTTCTGCTTGATCATGGTTGTTTCCAGCATCATAACGTCTCCCGGAACAACTTTGCGTTTGAATTTTGCAGAATTGATGGCTCCAAAATAAGCAGTTTTTCCTTTGAATTCATCACATCCAAGAATTGCTACAGCACCAACCTGTGCCAGTGCTTCCACGATCAGCACGCCTGGCATGACCGGTTCTGCAGGGAAATGTCCTGCAAAATAAGGCTCATTGTAGCTGACACATTTTTTTCCTACTGCACGTTTGCCCGGCTCTAACTCTTCGATGGTATCGATCAGCAGAAACGGCTGACGATGCGGAATGATTTCCATGATTTCTTTTGTTGTTAAAACTGACATCTCTCAGACCTCCTACTCAATGACAAACATTGGCTGATCAAACTCTACCAGATCACCATTTTTTACCAGAATTGCTTTTACGGTTCCATCATACTCGGATTCAATTTCGTTCATCAGCTTCATTGCTTCCACGATTCCAAGTACCTGACCTTTTTTCACACTGTCACCCACCTGTACATACGGTGCTGTGTCCGGAGAACTTGCAGAATAAAAGGTTCCAACCAGAGGACTTTTTACAGTATTTCCGGTGATCTTCTCTGCTGTACCTGCAGTTTCTGCCGCAGACGCTGCTGCCGGGATCTGTGCCGGTGCCGCAACAGCTGCCGGTGCGTTCATCTCCACCGGTGCAGACGCTACAATCTTCTTCTCAGGATGTTTTTTTATTTTTACGGAAACGCCATTTTCTTCATAACAGAAATCTGTCAGACCTGCCTCGGAAACAGCGTTCATTAATTCGATTAACTGGCTAACTTCCATTGTTTTTCCTTTCATTATATTCAGCAACCACAAGGCTTTTCATACCATATCAGAAAAGATCCTTCCAGCTGCTGATGCATTATTTCTTATTCTTTCAAGAATGCCCTCGGCATTCTTGCTGCGAGATGCACGTCATGCAGCGCATGACATATTCTTCTGTGCATCTCTGCAATCTTGCCGGAGGCTATATCAGATGAGAGTCATCTCTCATCTGGTATACTTTTTGATCAGTAAACTTGCGTTGTGTCCACCAAAAGCCAGAGAGTTTGTCAGGGCATACTCAAAATCCATATCCACGCCATGTCCCTGTACATAATCCAGATCCAGTTCTTCGTCCGGATGCTCCAGACCTACCGTCTGATGTACATAACCATTGTTCATCTGAAGGACGCAGGCGATAAATTCAACTGCTCCAGCTGCTCCCAGCAGATGTCCGATCATAGATTTTGTGGAGTTTACTTTGATATCATACGCATGTTCACCAAAGGCTGCTTTGATGGCTCTTGTCTCAAACAAATCATTGTGATGTGTGCTTGTTCCGTGTGCATTGATGTATGTAATTTCTTCCGGCGCTACATTTGCGTCTTTCAAGGCAAATAACATTGCATTTTTTGCACCCTCTCCGTCTTCTGCCGGGGATGTGATATGGTATGCATCACTGGTTGCGCCATATCCAACGACTTCTGCAAGGATTTTTGCGCCTCTTGCTTTTGCATGCTCTAACTCTTCCAGAACAACAACGCCTGCTCCGTCACCAATGACAAATCCGTCGCGGTCTTTGTCAAACGGAATGGAACAACGCTCCGGGTTGTTGGATGTGGAAAGTGCGGTCAGTGCAGTAAATCCGCCGACGCCGATCGGAGTGATAGCATTTTCAGTACCACCTGCCAGCATGACGTCTGCTTCACCGTGCTGGATGGAACGGTATGCTTCACCGATGGAATGTGTACCTGTCGCACAGGCTGTTACCACGTTGATACTTTTTCCTTTTAAACCAAGCTGGATGGTTACGTTTCCGGTTGCCATATTTGTGATCATCAGCGGAACCAGAAGCGGGTTGATTCTGGAAGGTCCTTTTTCCAGAAGTTTTTTGTGTTCACGCTCGATGGACTGTAAACTTCCGACACCGGAACCGATGGCACAGCCAACACGGTACGGATCTTCTTTTGACATATCCAGGCTAGCATCTTCGAATGCTTCTTTTGCTGCTGCTACTGCATACTGTGCAAATGGCTCCATTCTTCTTGCTGCTTTTTTATCCATGCGGTCTGCTGGCACAAAGCCTTTGACTTCCGCTGCAACTTTTACCTTAAAATCTGTGGTATCAAAATAGGTGATCTCGCCGAAACCTGTTTTTCCGGTTTTCAGACCTTCCCAGTATTCTTCTACGTTTAAACCGATGGGATTGACGGTTCCCATTCCAGTAACTACTACTCGTCTCATCTATGTGTCTCCTTTTTATTTACATTTTCTATACACTTTTGTAATCATACAGAGTGCTCCGTTCTACAAACTCTCGCACTCTTAAAAATATTCGGAAATCGGGAAAACCGCCCTTTTGTCTACACTTCGTTGCGGTCCGCGCATAACAGACATCCACTGGATGTCTTGCGCCTCATATTTTTGGCGTGTCATTAATCCTTTACTCCACTTACATACAAGCATGACGTGTCGAAAGGATTATGCCACTGTATGTTTACATTGCCATGCCGCCGTCCACGCAGATCACCTGACCTGTGATATAGGACGCTTTTTCGGATGCCAGAAAGGCAACAACATTTGCAATCTCTTCTGTTTTTCCATAACGTCCAAACGGAATCTGTGCTTTTCCGGCCTCTTTTGCCGCATCTGTCATCTGATCCATCATCTCTGTCTCGATAAATCCAGGTGCTACTGCATTCACGCGGATACCGCGACTTGCAATCTCTCTTGCCATGGATTTTGTCATGCCGATGACGCCTGCTTTGGAAGCACAGTAGTTCATCTGACCCGGATTTCCAAGAACTCCGGATACAGAAGAAATATTGATGATGCTTCCACTTTTCTGTTTCAGCATACATCTTGCAACATGACGCATGGTGTTGAAACTTCCCTTCAGGTTTGTAGCAATAACTGCGTCAAACTCATCTTCTTTCATCTTCATCAGAAGATTGTCTTTTGTGATTCCTGCATTGTTTACCAGAATATCAATGTGACCGAATTTCTTGTAAATGGATTTGATCATATCTTCCACTGACGTAAAATCTGCCACACTACACTGCCAGGTTTCTGCCTGACCGCCAGCTGCTGTGATCATTTCAACCACTGCCTCTGCCGATTCTTTTGATCCATTATAATTTACAATGACATAAGCACCTTCCTGTGCCAGTGTCATGGCAATCTGTCTGCCGATTCCGCGGCTTGCGCCGGTAACGATCGCAACTTTATCTGTTAATAATTTTTCCATACTGCCTCCTGCACCTAAGCGAAAAGTTCGCTTATACTATCAAGATCCGTTACCTTATCAACGTGATAAGCCGGAACGGTTTTATCTATACGTTTCATAAATCCACAAAGGGATTTCTTTGGTCCAATTTCAATAAATGCCTCTACACCGTCTGCAATCATACGCTCTACGCTCTGCTGCCAGCGAACGGATGAGGAAATCTGTTTTTTCAGCAATTCCTTTACCTGTGACGGATCTGTCACATAATCAGCAGTTACATTTGTAATATAAGGAACTGCAATTTCATGAATTTCTACATGTTCTAACTCTGCCGCAAATTTTTCTCCTGCCGACAGTAACATGGCTGAGTGGAACGGGCCGCTGACATTCAATGGTGTGCACCGTTTCGCACCTGCTTCTTTTAAGGCTGCCGCTGCCGCATCTACGGCCTGCTGCTCACCTGTGATCACAATCTGTCCCGGACAGTTGTAATTTGCGATGGATACGATTCCTTCGGTCTCCTCGCAGATTTTTTCAATGATTGCGGTATCAGCGCCAAGCACAGCTGTCATCGCTCCGCCTGTCGGAACCGCTTCCTGCATGTATTCTCCACGTTTTGCAACTACGCGGAATGCATCTTCCGGTGTCATCACTCCGGATGCAACCAAAGCTGCGTACTCACCAAGGCTTAAACCTGCATTTACCACAGATTCCAGTCCTTTTTCACGCAGCACACTCCAGACGGCAAGCTCATCTGCAAGCATTGCAATCTGGGTGTATTTTGTGATATTGATATTTTCATTTTCTTCGAAAAGAAGCTCCTTCATAGGAATACCGCTTACTTTTTCTGCCAGATCGATCATTTCTTTTGCACATGGGAAAGTCTCATAAAAATCTTTTCCCATGCCAACGTACTGTGACCCCTGACCGGGAAAAATGAACGCTATTTTCTTCATTTCATTTGCTCCTTTTCGCTTATCTTTTCAACAGTTTTTCAGGAAAAACAGTTTTTGTTCTGTTCTTCCTGAATCAACTTTTTCGTATTAATGGTGCAGTAATTTTTCTGCCTGCTCCACAATTTCATCTACAATTTCCTTACAACTCTGCTCTTTTTTGATCAGACCTGCAATCTGTCCTGCCATAACGGTTCCGTTCTTGACATCACCGTCAATGACAGCATTTCGAAGAGATCCGACGGTCAGACGCTCTAACTCTTCAAATCCGGCTCCCTCTTTTTCCAGACGCAGATACTCTCTGGACATCTGATTTCTCAGGCAGCGGATCGGGTGTCCGTTGCTACGGCCGGTTACTTCAGAATCAATGTCTTTCGCTTTGATGATCTTCTGTTTGTAATTCTCATGACAGATACACTCTGTAGCCACACAGAATCTGGTACCAATCTGTACGGCTTCTGCACCAAGCATCATTGCCGCTGCAAATCCTCTGCCATCGGCAATACCACCGGCTGCGATCACCGGAATATCAACTGCATCTACGACCTGCGGAACCAGTGTCATGGTTGTGGCAGCTCCGATATGTCCACCGGACTCGGTACCTTCTGCAACCACCGCATCTGCACCAGCTTTCTGCATCATCTTTGCCAGCGCCACACTTGCAACAACCGGAACAACTTTGATTCCGGCAGTTTTCCACATTTCCATGTATTTGCCAGGATTTCCGGCACCGGTTGTCACAACTTTGATGCCTTCCTCCACAACAACATGTGCCACTTCCTCTGCATATGGGCTCAGCAGCATGATGTTTACACCAAACGGTTTATCTGTCAATTTTTTCGCTTCGCGGATCTGTGTCCGAACCACATCGCCCGGCGCACTTGCCGCTCCGATCAGTCCCAGACCACCTGCATTGGAAACTGCTGCCGCCAGATGATAATCTGCTACCCAGGCCATACCACCCTGAATGATTGGATATTCAATTCCAAAAAGTTCTGTAATTCTTGTCTTCATTTAAATTTATTCCTCTACACCATGTGCTTTCAGATAATCAATGATTGCTCCAACTGTTGTAAGGCTCTCAAGCTCCTCAGACGGGATCTCAATACCATACTCCTCTTCCAGAGCCATAACCAGCTCAAATAAATCTAAGGAATCTGCGTCCAGATCCTCTTTGAAGTTGGACTCCAGTGTAATTTTATCCTCATCTACTGATAACTGATCTGCGATCATTTCTTTCATTTTCTCTAACATAATTTTATTCTTCCTTTCAAATAATTTTTATTTCAAATATTTTGATATTCAAAGTATATTAGATTTCTTTTCCTTTGTCAACAAAAAATTTTGAAAAAGAATTGACTTTTGTTCTACGAATTTTTATACTTGTACTATCCTATGGGGTAAATTCCTATATAGAGAATATATAGAAAAAAGATGAGGGCAATTAAAATGAGCAATACGAATAACACAAATAATGAAGAAGAAATCTTCGATCCGCAGGAAATGTTTGTTACTCTGGATTTGGATGACGGTTCCCAGTTAGAATGTCAGATTCTGACAATCTTT
>CAVEOS010000052.1:0-5587 GCA_963617435.1 Lachnospiraceae bacterium | reverse complement strand
GTGGATAATCAGAATTACATCGCTCTGGTTCCGGTTGACAATGATGAGGAAGTCATCTTCTACCGCTACTTTGAAGATGAGGAAGGTAATCCGTCTCTGGAAAATATTGACAGTGATGATGAGTTTGATGCTGTCAGTGATCAATTCGATGAATTACTGGATGAGGAAGAATTTGATCAGATGTAATTTTTATAGTCAACATTATATGTTATGAAAAGGGAGAGCCAAATTTGTCTCGCTCGCTAGCAATCGCTCGCTGAGAAAAATTTGACTCTCCCTTCTTGTACTTTTGTGATTTTATTCTTCTGTGACTGGTTTTATAGATTGTGAAAAGCCAGAGTCAGATTTGTCTCGTGCGCTAACAATCGCGCGCTGAGAAAAATTTGACTCTGGCTTCTTTTACTTTTACGACTTCCACAAGTCTACACTACATTCAGATCAACATAAATCGCTTGTCTCTCCGACATATTTGTTTCACAAGAGACTGACCATATCAGATGGCAAATCAAATCCAGCGGCTAATATATTTTTATTGCTCACTGCTTATAATGTCGAAAGGATTTTTCTTTTACGATTTGCGGGATTAACGCTTTTTACCTATCTTCTATCGTTTCATTCGGGCTGATTCGCATTCTGCCAAAAACCGTGACGGCTCCATATCTTTATTTCGGATCTGATGGGACCAGAGCAAATACAACCGGTTCTTCGCCCGGGTCATTCCGACATAGAACATCCGGCGCTCTTCTTCCAGATCTGCATCCAGCACTGCTTTTTTATTTGGCATGACTTTTTCGTTCACGTCCACCAGAAATACGGTATCGTATTCCAGTCCTTTGGATGAATGTAATGTGCTTAAGTTGACTCCATCTGTCACTTTGTAGCTTTTTGCCTGTTCTTCCAATTCTTCCCGCAGCTGTTCGATATGTTCAAACCAGGCGTCAAAAGTATCAAAGCCTTTTGCATTCTCCTGTAATTCATCCAGCACGTCTGTCAGATCTTCATATGGAATTCGGCGCACATCCGCATATTCCCGCAGGTAATCTTCATATGCCACACCTTTGCGAATATAGTTGATAGCCGAAAACGGTTTCATTCCCGCGATCACTTTCAGATCCATCTGCAGTTTTTCCAATCGCTGCACCATCCACCCCTGATTTTCATAAAATTCTTCCCACACATCGAATGCCACTTCCTCGTATGGCAGGCTTTCTCTGGAAAGATACCGCTTCGGACGGTTCATAATCTTCAGGAAACTGCTACGGCTGCGGTCACCTCTGGCAATATCTATGTATGCAAACAGATCCCGCGTGATCCAATGATCATAAATATTCGGAATCCGGTCTTTCGCTGTGAAAGGAATACTGTAATCCAGCATCATTTCCATCAGAAAACGCGGCTGCATATTAGTACGGAACAGCACCGCCATGTCTTTGTACTCCATTCCTTCCCGATGCAGGCGCAAAATCTCCTGTATCACATACAAATTTTGTTCCCGCTGTGTCTGAAATTCCTGTTTTACCACCGGAATTCCTGTTTCTACTGCCGGTGTGATCTGCTTTTCAAATCGTTTTTCATTAAATGAAATCAGATTTCCCGCCTGCTTGACGATCTCCGCCCCGGAACGATAATTTGTATCCAGTATAATTTTTCCGGCATTGGGATAATCCTTTGTAAAATTCAGCATAATCTCCGGTTTGGCTCCACGAAACCGGTAAATAGACTGATCATCATCGCCAACGATAAACAGATTGTCCTGCGGTGCCGCCAGCATCCGGATAATGTCATACTGAATCTGATTGATATCCTGAAACTCATCGATCAGAATATATTGATATTTCCGCTGCCACGCCGCCAGAATATCCGGGCGCTGTACCAGCAGTTCCTTGCAATATACCAGCATGTCATCAAAATCAATGAGCCGGTTCTGATGCAAAAAGGATTCATAAGCTTCGAATATTTTTCGAAAGACATCCTGTCCGCAGCAGGATGAATAGTAATGTGCCAGATTTACCGATGTGTTTTTCACCAGACTGATTTCAGAGAGCAGACTGGAAATAAATTCATTCTCATCGTCATATTCCAGACGCAGACGGTGAATATATTCTTTCATAAACTGCAATCGCTGCACTTCTTTTACAATGTTATCTGCCGTATAGCCATAGGCATGTTTTAAAATCATAAAATAGACCGCATGAAAAGTTCCGAAAGAAACCGGTACTCTCCTGCCGCCCATTAATTTTTCAAACCGCTGTCGCATCTCCGTT
Source organism: Lachnospiraceae bacterium (assembly GCA_963617435.1). GTDB lineage: Bacteria > Bacillota > Clostridia > Lachnospirales > Lachnospiraceae > Eubacterium_I. The sequence goes on along the minus strand of CAVEOS010000052.1, from coordinate 3,323 downwards.
GCTGCCGCTTTCGTAAACGTGATCACCAGAATGGATGTTGGCGGTATATGGTATTGTTCGATCAGATGCTGCACCCGGCGGGTAATGACCAGAGTCTTTCCAGACCCCGGTCCCGCCAGTACCAGCTCAGACCCGTCTTTGTGCCTGATCGCATTGATCTGACTTGTGTCAATCTTCATAAATTATTTTAATTCTATCTCCCGTAATTGTTTTGGAGGCAATTTTTTCGTAGAATCCTTAACAATTTGCTGTACTTCCTTCTTCGCGTTCGGTACCGGGATTAGTGTACCGGCTCCGGCTACACATCCGCCCGGACAGCCCATACCTTCGATCAGATATCCGTTCTTTCGTCCGGCTTTTGCAAGCATCAGTACCTTTTTACACTCGTCCAGACCTTCGACATGCTCGATCAGCACCTCTACATCCGGATAATACTCATGGATACAGTTTTCGATTGCCTGAGACACACCTCCGGCTACCGCATAACCACGACCTGCTCCAGTTGCATCATGCAGATGTCCCTGACTTTCAATCGTCTTCGGATCAATGCCACGCGCCTCGAACATGGCATCCAGTTCCTCAAATGTAATAACAAAATCCACATCACTGCGGACAGTTTTTCTCATTGCTTCCAGTTTCTTTGCTGCACACGGTCCGATAAATACAACCTTTGCATTCGGATGCTCTTTCTTGATGCTTCGTGCGGTTGCCACCATCGGTGTCAGCTCCTTGGATACACTGTCAATGATCTCCGGAAACTGTTTCTTTGCCAGCATAGACCATGCCGGGCAGCAGGATGTCAGCAGGAACGGCTTTTCTCCTGTTTTTACATGGTAAACATAATCATGCGCCTCTGTCACCGCTCCGATATCCGCACCAAGCGCAACCTCATATACCTGTGAAAATCCTAATTTCAGCAGTGCTGCATAAATTTTATCCGGGGTCGCCTCTTTGCCAAACTGTCCCGCATAAGCCGGAGCGATCTCTGCAACAACTTCTCCGCCATTTTTCATACAGCGAATCAGCTGGAAAATCTGGGATTTATCTGCGATGGCACCAAACGGGCAGCTTACCATACACATACCGCAGGATAAGCATTTATCCTGATTGATGACAGCTCTGCCGTATTCATCAGATTCAATTGCCTTAATACCGCAGGCAACGGAACAAGGACGCACCTTTTTACCGATTGCATCATACGGACAGGCGCTTTTACATTTTCCGCATTTGACACATTTTGACTTATCAATATGTGCCTGTCCATCCACATGTGTGATTGCATCCCGCGGACAGACTTCCATACAGGAATGTGCCAGACATCCACGACAGAGGTTACTTACCTCATATACATTATCCTCACATGCGTTACATGCAGACGGAATTACCTGCATCAAAGGTGGCTCATAATACATCTCATCCACGGTTGCTTCATCCAATCCGCTGGTAATATGAACCGGTTTATTCTGTGGTCGAAGAGATAATCCAAGTGCCAGTCTGGTACGTTCGGAACTTACTGCACGCTCTCTGTAAACACTGTCTCTGAAACGTGGATTCTCATCCGGAGATAACTTGTACGGAATTGCCTCCAAATCATCATTGATATTTTCAGACTCATACGCAATACGCGCAACCTCAACAAAAACATCTTTTCTTAAATCCGAAACCTGTGTGTGTAATCCTCTCATATAAACTAATCACCCTTTCCTATGGTCTCTCCTATCCCTGCCACTAGTTTAAAGCCTAACCCCCTGCACGGTCAATAGAAAATACCCGGGGTACTTAACAAAAAACAATTAGTTACCATTTGCACACTATCCCCCTCTTTTTCATATGCTAAAATAAACAAAAATCAGGAAAGGACATCATATTTTGAGCTGTAATTGCAATTCTATGAACTCTAATCGTCCGTATATGACGGATTTTAAACGTCCCGACTGTGAGAACCAGACCATTGCCATGGCCTACGTTCCCTGGCAGCAGTTCCGGAATCTGTATGATCTGAACCGCGCCCTTCAGGTTGGTACTATTTTTGCCGAATTAGATAAACCGTTTACCGGGAAAGGAGGTATGTGTCGTGAACGCTGCATGTAATGTAGAAAAACAGCGGCTGATGAACGCCATTTACCAATGTGGCTTTGCCATCAGCGATATTACTCTTTTTCTGGATACCCATCCGAAGGATCGGGATGCGCTGGATTATTTTCAGCATATGAAACACAAATACAACCATTTTGTGGCAGAATATGAAACAAAATTCGGTCCCCTTACCCAGACCGGAGAACAAAGGCAGAATTATTGGCAGTGGGCCGTGTCACCGTGGCCATGGGAAAGGGGGTACTACTAATTTATGTGGAATTATGAAAAAAGATTACAGTATCCGGTTTGTATCACGAAATCTAATCCGGCAATCGCGAAGGTGATCATCTCTCAGTTTGGCGGACCGGACGGAGAACTCTCCGCTTCCATGCGATATCTGTCCCAGAGATATGCGATGCCTTACCGGGAAGTAGCAGGGTTATTGACAGATATTGGAACAGAAGAATTAGCTCATATGGAAATGATCTGTGCCATCGTCCGTCAGCTGACGCAGGATCTGACACCGGAAGAAATCCAGAAAAGTGGCTTTGACACCTATTATGTGGATCATACCCTTGGTCTCTGGCCGGTAGCTGCCGGCGGCATTCCGAATAATGCCTGCGAATATCAGTCAAAAGGCGACGCCATCACAGACCTGTTCGAAAATATGGCTGCGGAACAGAAAGCACGCACCACCTACGACAACATTCTGCGTCTGGTCAAAGATCCGGAAGTGTGCGATCCGATCCGTTTCCTGCGGGAACGTGAAATCGTTCACTTCCAGCGTTTCGGAGAAGGACTCCGCCTCGTGACCGACCGGTTGAATTCTAAAAACTTCTATGCGTTTAACCCGGATTTTGATGTAAAAACATCATGCTAAAAACAGCATAATCATATGCGTATGTTCTGACTATTAAAATTATAATAATATCATTTATTCGTAAATAAAACGCCTGTCAATGAGTACTTCTAACTACTCACACAGGCGTTTTTCAACGTGGTGTTAAAGAATCCACACTGTTCTCAATCCGTTGGATCGTATACTTTGTTTGCTTTGATGCCGTAGCCGTTCCATCTTCTGACATAAGAACCGGAAGTTCTGCATCTTCTTTCATCATCTACGATCAATATTTTATAAGCCATTGATGCTCCTCCCATCGTTTTTTATCTGCTCAGTATAATCTATAAATGTTAAAAAATAGGCTTCGCCTATTCAACTCCCCTTGCCCCTCAATCTTGAGGGGTGG
>CAVEOS010000051.1:16649-20315 GCA_963617435.1 Lachnospiraceae bacterium | reverse complement strand
TCTGGAAAATGCGTATCTGATTAATATCAGAGAAAATCAGGATGATGTAAAGCAGCAGATCATGAAGCATGGTGCAGCAGGTGTTATGTATTATCACGATGATACGGCAATGGGATGGAATGATGCGCTGGCACGTTACACTTACTGTGATACTGGATATGGCGGCGGTGGCCATGCGGTGATGATTGTCGGCTGGGATGACAATTTTTCCAAAGATAATTTTACAGGAACAAATAAACCGTTTTCTGATGGCGCATGGCTGATCAGAAACAGTTGGGGAATGTATTGCAATTATTTCTGGATGTCCTATGAGACAACTTCGCTGTCTGATACTGCCTGGATATTTGATTTTAATGCGAATGATGGGTTTGATAATAATTATCAGTATGATGGTGGCACGAGTGTGTGGCATTCGAATCAGTATACAACGATGGCGAATGTATTTACGACACAGGAAAAAGAAGGTATTTCAGCAGAACTATTGAAAGCTGTTTCGGTGTCTATGACAAGTGCTGCAAATGTGAATTACACAATTGACATTTATACAGATATGACAAATCCAAATGATCCGACAAGTGGTGTACATCAGACAGATGCAACAACACAGGGACAGACTGCTTACGCAGGTGTATATACAATCGAATTGGAGAATGCAGTTAAATTAAAACCGGGAAGTACATACGCAGTAGTTGTAAGCGTTGACAAGTATGCGTTGGATTATGAGCAGGGATCCAGTCTTTGCAGTGCCAGTGATTCTTCTAAATATGTGTGGTATGCGCCGGTAAGTCTGGGAAATGGTAAGACTTTATATGCATATAATCAGGGAAAAAATTTTGCTGCGTATGCATGGGGAAATCTGTGTGTAAAAGCGTTTACTTCAAATGTGAAAGAGGAGATTCCAAGTTATACAGTGTCATTTGATGCAAATGGAGGCCAGGTAAGTACAAGCAGTAAGGCAGTAACATATGATGGAACATATGGAGAATTACCGATCCCAAGCAGAACAGGTTATATTTTTGCAGGCTGGTATACAGCAGCCGATAATGGAAATAAAGTAGAAGCTGCAAGTAAAGTTGAGATCACAGCAGATCAGACATTATATGCGCATTGGACAAAAGAAGAAGTGATTCCGACACCGGATCCAGATCCGACTCCTAAGCCAGATCCAGAACCGACACCGGAACCAACGCCAACGCCGGAACCAACACCGGAATATGGAACCGGTATTTACACTGTAAATGGTGAGGATGTATATTACATAGATGGTACACGCCAGTATACCACAGATTTAGTACAGGTAGGAGATATCTGGTACCGACTGGTAAATGGTGTAGTTCAGAAGAAAGCCACAGTTGCTCCTAAGAAAGATGGCTGGTGGTACATTAATGAGAATGGTATTCTTGATCAGAGTTACACAGGATTTGCATCAAATGAGCACGGAGACTGGTATGTAGTAAATGGTAAAGTAAACTTTGATATAAACAATGTGCTTCCGGATGAGACAGGTGCTCTTGGCGCAAAAGGAACATGGTACTATGTCAAGAAAAATAAAGTTACCTATACAAATACGATTTCAAATAACTGGAACGGTTGGTGGCTGATTCGCAATGGAAAAGTAGATTTCAGTGGAAATACCGTGGCGAATAATGAAAATGGCTGGTGGCTGGTTCGCAATGGTAAAGTAGATTTTAATGCGAACACTGTGGCGAATAATGAAAATGGCTGGTGGCTGATTCGAAACGGTAAAGTGGATTTTAATGCTTATACGGTAGCGAATAATCAGAATGGCTGGTGGCGAATTGAAGGTGGTAAGGTTAATTTTAAATTTAACGGCCTTGCAAATAATCAGAACGGCTGGTGGTATATCCGCAATGGAAAAGTTGATTTTTCACATAATGGATATGTATGGCTGAACGGCATTCGCTATCACATTGTAAATGGAAAAGTAAAATAGTGAAACAGTAACAAGAGGAAGTGGCAGATTTGATATAATTCAGACCTGCCACTTCTTTTTTGTTTATTGACATCTGCCACTCCTTCCACTATAATAAATCCAAGAAGAATACTTCTGGTATACCAACATATACCGACAAACACAACGAAACAAAACAAAAACAAACTAACTGTTAAGTGGGACTTCATTTTAGATTATTTTTGGGATTATTAAGGAGGGAAAACTGGTGAAAAATGCAAAAAATTTTTTCTCATCACTGGAAATTTCCGGGCTGGATCAGGTGACCGCAAAGCGCAGATATCTGACGAAATGCGAACCGAAAGTTATGGAAATTGATGACGAAGAGAAAATTGTAAAAACGGCCTGTCGTGCCTGCATCGCAAACTGTGGTGTTCTGGCGCATGTGAAAAACGGTCGTGTCGTGAAGTTAAAGGGTAATCCGGTGGATCCGATGAGCCAGGGACGCATGTGTGCCAAAGGTTTGTCCGGTATTCAGGCCCTGTACCATCCGAACCGAAACAAATATCCGCTGCTTCGTGTGGGAGAGCGCGGAAGCGGACGCTGGAGAAGAATTACCTGGGATGAGGCACTGACCCGTGTGGCGGAAAAAGCCATGGAAACCCGTGAAAAATACGGAGCAGAATCTCTGTTTTGTACTACAGGAGGCGGTGGAAACCCGGAGATCTGGAGTATAGCCCGTTTCTGTAATATTTTCGGTACACCGAACTGGTACGAGCCGGGCTGTGCGCAGTGTTATCTGCCGCGTGTTCTGTCATGTGCCATGATGTACGGTGGTGCGGATTCCAGTATCGCGGATTCTAATGCGCTGGAGCTGTATGATTATGAAAATGCGCAGATCAAATGTCTGGTACTCTGGGGCGCAGGCCCTGCATATTCTGCACCGGCCAGCGGTGGTCGTATGGTAAACGAACTGCGTGCGAAAGGCGTAAAGACGATTTGTATCGATCCGCGTTTTACACCGGATGCGGCAAAAGCAGATATCTGGCTGCCAATCCGTCCGGGTACAGATGTTGCTCTGCAGATGGCATGGATTCGTTACATTTTAGTAAATCGCAGATATGATGAAGCGTTTGTGACACGCTGGACAAACCTGCCATATCTGGTAGAGGTGGAGAGCCGCTATTTTGCCCGTGCGAAAAAAGGAGAAAACGGTGCGCCGGATACCTTTTATGTATGGGATGAAAACACAGATTCCATGCAGCCGATGGAATATCCTTTTGACGAAAAGTTATCCCCGGCTTTATGGGGCACTTATGAAGTAGATGGAAAAGTATACAAAACCGGTATGCAGCTGTTATACGAGCGCTGCGAGGAATTTACACTGGAGAAAGCAGCGGAGATTTGCTGGCTGGATGCAGACCGCATTAAAGCTGCCATTGAGATGTATCTGGAGAATTCCCCGAGTGGCATCTGTCTTGGTGTGGCAACGGATCAGACACCGAACTCTGTACAGGCTGCCATGGCTGCGGATACCATTGATTTCCTGATGGGTAACCTGGAGAAACCGGGTGCGCTGATGCAGCGGTTCCGCACCAGTGGCGTATTGAAAGTGCCAAACTATCCGGTTCCGGTTGCACTGAAATGTCTGCCGCCGGAGCAGTTGAAGAAACGTCTGGGTGGAAGAGAACACAAGGGATTGAGCATCTGGTATGCAGGTCATCCGGGCAGTGTGCTGAATGCAATTCTGACGG
>CAVEOS010000051.1:0-16302 GCA_963617435.1 Lachnospiraceae bacterium | reverse complement strand
GATCAGCTTCCGTACTGGGATTCCATGGATGAGTTCTTTGATCATCTGACACCGGCTATCGGTATGACCTGGGAAGAGATGAAAAAGAAAGCACCATTCGAGTACATGTCCAAGGAAGAATGGAAGAGCTATTATGTATATAAACAGATCGATGAAGCGACAGGGCTGCCGATGGGATTTGACACTCCGTCGAAGAAAATCGAAGTATATGTGGAGAGTATGATCACACTGGGAAGAACCGGTCAGCCGTTTATGCCGATTGAGTTTGAACCGGCGGACAAGGATTATGAGCCGCTGCCGTATTATCTGGAGCCGGTGGAGAGCCCGGTGCGTGATGATGATACCGCAAGGGAGTATCCGCTTGTTATGACAAACGGCCGTGTTCCGTTTTATCATCATTCTACCCTGCGAAATGCAGCAGCCATGCGTGAGTTGTATCCGGTTCCGGAGATCTGGATTTACCCGGATGTGGCAAAAGCATATGGTATTGCACCGGGAGACTGGGTCTGGGTAGAGTCCAAACGAGGCAAGATCCGTGCGAAAGCGCTGGTTACAAAAGGTATCAATCCGGGAACCGTATGTATGGAGCGTTTCTGGCATCCGGAGACTATGAACACCAAGACACACGGATGGCAGGAGACAAACGTAAACGTATTGTCAAAATCCACCGCACCGTTTAACGATGTCGTTGGTACACATACACTTCGTGCTTATCAGGTGCGTATTTCCAAAGCGGACAGTGCGCCGGAAGGTATCTGGCAGAAACCGGAAGACTTTGTACATTGGCTTCCGTTAGGTAAAGCATAAGGAACGAGGAGGCAGAGTGATGAAACAATATGCAATGGTTGTAGAAGTGGACCGGTGCATCGGCTGTAAAGGTGGATGCCAGGTTGCCTGCAAGACAGAAAATGAAGTGGCTCTGGGCCGTTCCAGAAGCACATTATATCATATGGGACCGACCGGGGTATATCCGGATCTGCAGATGTATTTCCTGCCGGTGATGTGCCAGCAGTGTGAAGATCCGAGCTGTGTGGATGTGTGTCCGACGGGCGCATGCTACAAGGATGAGGAGGACGGAGTAATTCGCATCGACCAGGATATCTGTATCGGATGTCAGAGCTGTAAAAAAGCATGTCCGTTCCATGCAAACAATTTCAATAAAGAACTGCGCGTTATGGATAAATGTACCGGATGTGTGCAGTTGCGTGAAAAGGGCGAAGAGCCTGCCTGTGTCAGAAACTGTGCAGGTCGCGCACTGCACTTCGGAGATATCAATGATCCGGAAAGTGAAGTATCAAAACTTCTGGCAGAGAATGAAGGACATGTATACACATTGAAGGATGACAATGGAAATCATCCGTCCGGACGTTTTATTTTGAAAAAACAGAACTGGATCGATATGCTTCCGTTTGAGTTTGAGGAAGCACTGCGAAACGGCATTTATGAGGAGCCGGAGAGCGAGATGGCACACAAAATTTTTGAAGATCATTTCAAAAAGGCCAAAGTTGTGCGCACTGAAATGAATGAGGAAAAGGGGGCCAAAGAGGAATGAAGCAGGTTGAATTAAGAAAACAGCTGGCGAGAGCCAGAGCAGGACTCTATCGTTTCCTTGGCGGTCTGTACATCATGGAAGTGGACGAGGAGACGCTGGCAAATATGAAGCAGATGCAGTTTCCGACAGACTGCGACAATGCGGAATTGGCAGAAGCTTATGCACGTCTGGCAAAAGCTATCGCGGATTTGAAAAACGAGGATCTGGAAGATGTGGCTGCGGACTATGCGAAGACATTTCTGGCAGCAGGAGAGGCTACCGGTGTGGCTGCGTTCCCGTATGAGTCTATTTATACGAATAAAAAACATGAGATCGGCGGACGTACCGAGCAGGAGACACTGGCTCTGTATGCACTGCACGGATGGGAACCGAGCAAAGATATGTTCCGCACCATGAATGACCATATCGGTCTGGAGTTGGAATTTATGGCCGTTTTATGCGAGGAAGAGCTGCTGGCCTGTCAGACAGACAATGCGGACCGTGTGGCAATGTCAAACCGCGATCAGAATGAGTTTTTATGCAAACATCTGAAATGGGCGGGCGCTTTCTGCATGGATATCAGTAAATATGCGCAGACTGAATTTTATCAGGCGGTGGGAAAAGTAACGAACGTATTTCTGGAGCAGGAGAAAGAAATGCTGGCAATGGGAGGTGCAATATGGGATATCGAGTAGATTTTGACAAGATGAACGATATTCTGGCTGCCTGGTCAGAGGAGTATCACATTTTTGCACCGGCCTGGGATCAGAGAAAAAAGAAAGTGCGCTATCGTGAGATCAAAACCATTGATCAGATCGTGCTGGACCGTCAGGCAGATTTTTCACCGAAGGAAGCGTATTATCCGGTGTCACAGACAATGTTTTACTTTACGGATACGGAAGTGACGGAGAGTGAACTGGCGGACGATAAGGGCATTCTGGTGTTTGCCCGTCCGTGTGATATTAACGGAATGGTGCGTCTGGACTGCATTTTCCTGGAAAACGGCGGTCATGCGGATTATTTTTACGCAAGACTGCGGGAAAAAGTAAAAGTGATCCTGTTGGAATGCCACGAGAGTTTTGAACATTGTTTCTGTGTTTCCATGGGAACAAACAAGACAGACAAGTACGATGCGGCGGTTCGTATCACCGAAAGTGAGGTGCTGGTGGATGTAAAAGATGCCGCACTTTGCAGTGGATTTGCATCTGTGCCGGCCTGTGATTTTACCCCGGAATTTGTGCAGGAGAATCAGAAAAAACTGCACATTCCGCAGATTACTGATCGCAGTATGTTAAAACCGATCAGTGATCTGGAGTACTGGAATCAGTTTGATGACAAATGCATGTCCTGCGGCGGATGCAATACGGTCTGTGGAACCTGCAGCTGTTTTGATACGGTGGATGTCATTTACCAGGAGGGAAGCAGAAGTGGAGAACGCCGCAGAGTCTGGTCTTCCTGCATGCTGGAGACGTTTACTGAGACTGCAGGTGGCGGTCGTGCCCGCAAGACACCGGGAGCAAATATGCGTTTTAAAGTGCTGCACAAGTTTTACGATTTTGCGGATCGTTTTGCGAAGGGTGGCAGTCACGGCATTGCCTGCGATGCGCAGATGTGTATCGGATGTGGCCGCTGCGATATGAGATGCCCGAAGAAAATCTCATTTTTTGACACGGTGGACGGCCTTGCAGCAGAAATTGAGAAAATGAATGCGGGAGAGGAGGCGTAAAGCAATGGAAAATATTATGAAACCGGAACCGCACAAAATCATACATGTTGTGCGTCAGACGGCAGCAGAGTTTACGATTCGTGTGGCCTGTGACAAAGATCCGGGTTATGGACAGTTTTTCCAGCTGTCTCTGCCGAAAATCGGAGAGGCGCCAATCTCTGTCTGTGGAAAAGGACCGGGGTATGTGGAATTTACCATCCGTAAAGTCGGACGACTGACCGGAGGTGTATTTGATCTGAAAGCAGGAGATACGCTGTTCATGCGTGGACCGTATGGAAATGCATTTCCGGTAGAGCAGTTTGAAAATAAGGATCTGCTGGTTATCTGTGGTGGTACGGGTATGTCTCCGGTAAAAACGACATTAACTCATTTTTATGATCATCCGGAGATCTGCAAATCCGTATATCTGATCGCCGGATTCAAGGATATTAACTGTGTACTGTTCAATGAGGAACGTGCAAAATTTGCCGAGCGGTTCCACTGTACATACTGTCTGGATAATTCCGAAGCACCGGGATTCCATAAAGGAATGGTTACAAAATACATTCCGGATGTGCCATTTGATACCTTCGAGGACTACAATGTAGTCATTGTAGGTCCGCCTCCAATGATGCGTTTTTCCGCACTTGAGTGTATGAAATGCGGAGTTCCGCCGGAGAAAATCTGGGTATCTTTCGAAAGAAAGATGTCCTGCGCGGTAGGAAAATGCGGACATTGTAAGATCAATGAGACTTATGTTTGCCTGGAGGGACCGGTATTTAACTATACCAAGGCAAAAGAGTTATTTGATTAAATTCTTGTTTCGGGTGGCTTAAAATTTAATATTTAGGTTTTTATAGGAACTCCTGGAATTTTGTCTCAGTCGCTTACAATCGCTCCTTGAGAAAAAATTACAGGAGTTCTTAATTTATGCAGTGAATTTTGTAAATTTTTGCGCCACCCTGCACCTCGTGCCACGCATGCATATAAAACATTAAAATAATAAGCATTATGCCGCATGCGCAAATCAGCGTGGACAGTATAGTGTGGATTTATCATCATTTAGATGTACATGTGGTACATAGTGTCGTTGTGTGAATTAACCAAAAATCATAGTGTAAATGATGAAAGCAAAGACTCCTTCTGGAACAAGCGATTTAGCGAGTGACCGAGTTTTGCGAGTTTTGCGCGAGTGGGAAACGACCAGCTTTTATGAGAGTTGGGAACGAGCGCGATAAAACCGAAGCAAAACGAGGGTAACGAACGACTAGCGGTTACAGAAGGAGTCTTTGCTTTCATTTTACAAATACTACCGTTTAGCCAAAATACACACAAACAAGAATTTTTGTATAATCTGCTGTTTTTTTCTGGAAAATTTTGTGCGATATGATGTTGACGCACAGAACAAAAATGAGTAGAATATAAATCAGTTAAGAAATGGTAGAACCAATTAAAAAGATATAAATGTTTTCAAGGAGCAGTTAAGTTTCAAATGAAAACTTTATTTTTTACGCTAATTGGTACTACCAAAAAATATGATAGAAGTGGTAGTACCAAAAATGAGAACCACAAAAGAAGATTATGTCAATGATTCTCTGGCAGTTGTCAGAGATACAGTATAAATAAATGATAATGTGTGTAAGGAGGATTTGGATGATGGCAGATTACAGCTACAACCAAGTGACACCGGAACTCATAGAAGAGTTCAAAAAAATTGTTCCGGGCAAGGTATTCACCGGAGATGAGATCAATGCAGATTACGCTCACGATGAAATGCCGATTTACGGAAAAGGAGCTCCGACCGTATTGATCGAGGCAACCACAACGGAGGATATTTCAGCAATCGTAAAGCTGTGTTATGAAAACAGCATTCCGGTGATTCCACGAGGCGCAGGAACCGGTCTGACCGGTGCATCTGTCGCACTGCACGGTGGTGTCATGATCGACATGTCCAAGATGAACAGGATTCTGGAGTATGACAAGGAGAACTTTGTAGTTCGTGTGGAGGCAGGCGTTCTGTTAAATGACCTTGCAGAGGATGCACAAAAACAGGGACTCTTATATCCACCAGATCCGGGTGAAAAATTTGCAACCCTTGGCGGAAACGTATCCACAAACGCAGGTGGTATGAGAGCCGTAAAATATGGATGTACGAGAGATTATGTCAGAGCAATGACCGTGGTACTTCCAACCGGTGAGATTGTAAAACTTGGCGCAACTGTTTCCAAAACTTCCACCGGATACAGTCTGTTAAATCTGATGATCGGTTCCGAGGGAACTTTAGGAATCATCACAGAGCTGACATTAAAACTGATTCCGGCACCGAAGGAGACCATCAGCCTGATCATTCCGTATGAGAACCTGGAAGACTGTATTGCAACTGTTCCGAAATTTTTCATGGAACACTTACAGCCACAGGCCATTGAATTTATGGAAAAAGAAATCGTTCAGGCTTCCGAGCGTTACCTTGGAAAGAGTGTGTTCCCGCAGCAGTTAGAGGGCGTGGACATTGGCGCATATCTGCTGGTAACTTTTGACGGAGACGATATGGAATCTCTGGAAGAGATCACCGAGAAAGCAGCAGAGGTTGTACTTGAGGCAGGGGCCATCGACGTATTGGTTGCCGACACACCGGCGAAGAAAAAAGATGCTTGGGCAGCAAGAAGTTCCTTCCTGGAAGCCATCGAGGCGGAGACAAAATTGCTGGATGAGTGCGATGTGGTCGTTCCGGTAAATCAGATCGCATCTTACCTGACTTTTGTAAAATCACTGGAATCCAACTACGATTTTACCATCAAGAGCTTTGGACATGCAGGTGATGGAAACTTACATATTTATGCATGTGCCAACGATATGGATGAGGCAGAGTTCAAAAAACAGGTTGCTGATTTCATGGATATTATTTACAAAAAAGCAGCAGAGTGCGGCGGACTGATCTCCGGTGAGCACGGAATCGGTTATGGAAAAATGGATTATCTGGCAGCGTTTGCAGGTGAGACAAGCATGCGTCTGATGAAAGGCATCAAAGAAGTATTTGATCCGAAGATGATCTTAAATCCGGGTAAAATTTGTTATAAGTTATAGACCGAGCTGGTTTTGCGAGGGATACTTCTTGAAAGAATTTCAAGAAGGGATGTAGAAGCAATAGAATACTGAAAAGCCGATTTTGCGAGTGCAACTTCTTAAAAAAATTTCAAGAAGGGATGTAGAAGCAATAGAATAGTTATATAGAGATAATTTGCGCTTATTTTAAAGGAGGAAAAAGGTAATGGCATATTTAATTTCTGAAGAAGCACAGGATCTGTTACAGGACGTAAAAAATTTCTGCGACAAAGAAGTCGTAGAGCAGTGTAAAGCATACGATGTATCCGGCGAATGGCCGAAAGAGATTTACGATAAAGCAATCGAGCAGGGATATCAGGCACTGGAAGTTCCGGAAGAGTTTGGTGGCCCGGGTTTATCAAGGGTGGACGTGGCAGCGCTCATCGAGCAGATGGCAATTGCGGATGCTGGATTTGCAACTACCATTTCCGCCAGCGGACTTGGTATGAAACCGGTACTGATCGCAGGAAGTAAAGAGTTAAAACAACGTGCATGCGATCTGATCCTGGAAGGCGGCTTCGGTGCGTTCTGTCTGACTGAGCCGGGTGCTGGTTCTGATGCAGGCGCAGGCAAGACAACCGCTGTCAAAGATGGTGATGAGTATGTACTGAACGGAAGAAAATGCTTCATCACAAACGGCGGCATCGCTTCTTTCTACTGCGTAACAGCCATGACAGACAAGACAAAAGGGGTCAAAGGAATGTCCATGTTCTTCGTAGAAAAAGGAACTCCGGGCTTGAGTACAGGAAAAGAAGAGAACAAGATGGGTATCCGTACTTCCAACACCTGTGACGTTGTCCTTGAGGATGTCAGAATCCCGGCTTCCAACCTGATCGGTGAGGAAGGAAAAGGCTTCAACATCGCAATGCAGACTCTGGATCAGGCGCGTACCTGGATGGGATGCGTTGCAACCGGTATCGCACAGAGAGGTATCAACGAGGCCATCGCTTACGGCAAAGAGCGTGTACAGTTTGGCAAACCGATCATCAAAAATCAGGCGCTGAAATTCAAAGTAGCTGATATGGAGATCAAGACAGAGACCGCACGTCAGATGGTAGCACATGCTCTGACAAAAATGGATCTGGGTCTTCCATATACAAAAGAGTCCGCAATCGCAAAATGCTATGCTTCTGATATTGCTATGGAAGTCGCTTCCGAGGCCATTCAGATGTTTGGCGGATATGGCTACAGCCGTGAGTACCCGGTAGAGAAACTGTTGAGAGATGCCAAGATCTTCCAGATCTTTGAGGGAACAAACGAAGTACAGAGAATCGTTATCTCAAACAGTATTATCGGCAAATAAGCTATCCCTTATCTAACAATATATGTATTCCGTCGATGGACATTTTTGGAAAGTTGGCGGAATACGAACAAAAAAATATGCAGGAGAAATCATTATGGAAATATTAGTTTGCATCAAACAGGTTCCGGACGATTCTGTGGAAATTTCTTTGGATGAAGCCACAGGAAAACCGGCACTGGACGGGGTAACACCTGTCGTAAATGCATTTGATACATATGCAGAAGAAATGGCAGTACGTCTGAAAGAAGCTGTCGGCGAGAGCGAAGTGACTGTGGTATCCATCGGAGATGACAGTGTGAAAAACTCTTTAAAAAACTGCCTCGCAGTCGGTGCCGACCATGCATACCTCGTAAAATATGACGAGGCCGAAAAATTGGATGGTGCGGCAGTTGCAAAACTTCTCGCAAAAGCAAAATCAGACATTGAAGCTGCTGAAGGAAAGACATTTGATCTTGTATTTTGCGGGAAGGAATCCACTGACTATGCAGCAAGTCAGACCGGCTTGCTGCTGGCAGCGGAGTTAAATGTTCCGGCAGTGGCCAATGTGGTAGCCGTAGAGGCAGCAGATGGAAAAGCAGTCATCAAACAGGAGACAGAGACCGGATATAATGAAATCGAGGCTTCCCTTCCTTGCGTTGTGACCATTCAGAAGCCAAATTACGATCCGCGTTATCCGACCATCAAGAGCAAGATGGCAGCCAGAAAGAAACCAATCGGTGAACTTGAGACCGGAGACGTTCCGGCAAGTTCTATGGAAGTTGTAAAAGTATACGCGCCTGCAAAACGTCAGGCCGGTGTAAAGATCAAGGCAGAATCCCCGGAAGAAGCTGTTGCTGAGGCAATGAAGCTGATCGCGGATGCCAAGGTATTGTAGGAGGTCGTGGAAATGAGTCTGACAGATGGAAAAAATATATTAGTATATGTTGAGACTGCCCAAGGCGCTCCGGTGGGACCAGCCCTTGAGATTCTGGCAAAAGCAAAAGAGCTTGCAACCGCAAAAGGCGAGGAAGTGATCGCAGCCATTCTTGCAGAGGCACCGGAAGAAGCTGCAAAGACAGCCATTGAAGCTGGTGCAGATCAGGCAGTAACAGTAAAAACAGCAGAAAGCAGACCAGAAGTGCGGGCAGCAATGCTTGCAAAACTGGTTGAAAAATATACACCGTCCCTGGTGCTGGCAGCAGCTACTCAGGAGGGCAAAGATGTCACTCCGTTGCTTGCACAGAAATTTGAGGCAGGCTGTGCCGTTGATGTCATGAATATCGTGGCAGATGGTGATCAGTATGTATTTACCTGCCCGGTTTACGGCGGAAATATTTTAAATGATGTTGTATTGCATACCCAGCCGGCAGTAGCCACCGTCCGCGGCGGTTCTTTTTCCAAATCAATTGAGGCGGGAAAAGCCGGCAAAATTATAGAAGAAACAGTAGAAATCCCAGAGGAGACTGTATTTACAAAGATTGCCAATGTGGTAAAAGAAATCAGTGAAGCAGTCAACCTGGAAGATGCGGATGTCATCGTAACCGGCGGACGTGGTATGGGCAGCAAGGAAAACTTTGCGCTGGTTCAGGAACTGGCTGATGTCTGCGGCGGTGTCGTAGGTGCCACCAGACCAGCGATTGAAGAAGAGTGGGTCGGACGTTCCCATCAGGTTGGACAGTCCGGCAAGATCGTTGCACCGAAGCTTTACATTGCCTGCGGTGTATCCGGTGCCACACAGCATGTATCCGGAATGATCGGATCCGGTTATATCATCGCCATCAATAAAGATGAAGATGCTCCGATTTTTGATGTGGCAGATGTGGGTATTGTTGGCGATGCCATGAAAGTACTGCCGCTGTTGATCGAGGAGATCAAAAAAATCAAAGAAGCATAAAACACAAAAAAATACTTCATCCTTTTTCTTTTAAAATTACACTTTTAAAATGTTAATCCGAATCCATTTTTATACACATTTTAAAATGATTCCCCTAAGAATCACGAAAAACCGGTGTCCACGTTGTGGATATCGGTTTTTTCATGGCTAAACGGGAGTTTTATTGAACGGGAATTTTATTAAACGGAAATCGAGTTATTTGTCTCAGTCGCTAACAATCGCTCCTTGAGAAAAATAACTCGATTTCCTCGATTTACACTGAGAAAAAGCAACCGAAATTCATTAATCAACATATGTGGTTTTATTAAGATTACTGATTTTACATACATATGAGAGGTGTACTTACTATAATTATTGGTTATTCATCTGCCAACTGCTTGGTGTAAATGTGTTTATGTTGTGCTTTTTGCTGGTACATAATATGGTCGGCCTGTTCGATGATGTCATTGACGGACAGGTCTTTATGATCTGCAGGGATTTCTATGACACCGAAGCTGAATCCTTTTGGATATGGCTTTGTCTCTACATGTTCAAACGCTGTCTGCATGTAGGTGAAGCGTTCTCTTGCCTGTTCTATGGTCCATCCCTCCATCACCAGACAGAATTCGTCACCGCCGACACGGGCGAAGATGTCTTCTTTTCGTGTGAAGTTCTGCACAGTTTTTACAAAGTCACAGATGTAGCTGTCGCCTTCTACGTGACCGAAATGATCGTTGATATATTTCAGGTGATCCAGATCGCAGTAGCAGAAGATCAGCGGCTTGTTGTTTTTGCGTAATTCGGTCAGTTGTTCTGTAAGGAAATACCGGTTCCCGATGCCGGTCAGCGGATCCTGATAAGCTTCCGTGATCAGTTTTTCCTTAAAAGAACGTTCCCGTTCCTGAAGCTGATGCGTCATGGTATTGAAGGCTTCGGAAAATTCGCCCAGATAGGAAACGGTCTGGGAGTAATCGCCTTTTGCCACCTGCTTGGCCTGCCAGGTCAGATGATTCAGGTTGGCATGGATATTTTTCAGATTTTCGCACAGAAAATTATCCCTGGGTGGTGTTTCTACAGAAAGGTTTCCCCGGGAGAGAGCCTCGGAGTAGGCTTTCATCTCAGTGACGGCTTTTTCCAGATATTGAAGTCCCTGGCCGAGCTTTCGATATGGTTCATCCAGATCAAAAATATTCAGTGTACTGATTTTTGAGTCGTACAGAATACTGCGCAAATATTCAAAAAGTAATTGACAGTTTTTATCTTCGTTCATAAAAATCCTTATCCTTCTGCGTTTATAACATCTGCGCGGAACCGGCATACACGGTCTCCGGTTGCCCAGCAGTCGATTTCAATGGCGGAATACGGTTTTCCTGTATACACAGATAAAATGCCGGAAATAAAGCCTTCATCATAGTTGCATACGGTCTCGCCAAGTACCGGCAGACCGGAACAGTCGGCATCTTCTGAAACAGTCAGGATGATGCGGCCGCTTTCTTCGTCTACGCTTTCAATGCGAAGGACACCAATCCGTAATTCCTGCATTTTTGCCTGAAGTTCACTGATGAACTGGTTCATTGGCTGGTCCAGATGGAGCATATTGTGTGCAAAATATTCACCGCTGCGCTGTCCTGATTTGCGGAAAATGTCAATCTGTTTTTCTTTGCCAAACTGGGAAAGTAATTCGTCCTTGATGGAGTATTCCAGCATGCGGTAGACAAATACCGGAAGTGTATCGCCCAGATTGCTGCGGCTGTTTTCGTCGTACTGCAGATATTGTTCAAAAGAAATTGGTTTCTGATTTTCCGTAAAAACATTGTAATCCATAATACTATGTGCCCCTTTTGAAAAAACAATACATCTTTTAATGATTTTCTTAATGTTTTAAGTATATCATTTTAAGTTTAAATATGCAAGGAATCCGCCGGATTTTATGGCTGTACAGAAGTGGAAAATGAGGAGGTGAGGGAAGAACGAACGGCCGTTGACAAGGTCTTTTTTTCCACGTATGATAAATATAAATAATCTAAAAATCGTATAGAATCAGGGAGATGACAGGGATGGTAATAGATACGTTGTCGATCGCATATTTTCTGGAGGTAGCCCGCTGCCTGAATTTTACAAAGGCGGCAAATGCGCTGTATGTTTCACAGCCGGCGATCAGCAGGAAAGTGGCAGCTCTGGAGAAGGAACTGGGTTGTCCGTTAATCGATCGTACAAGCAAGAGCGTGGTGTTGACACCGGCGGGAAAAGAATTTCAGAAATATTTTACAAAAATGATGTCGGAACTGGATGATATGGTCATCAAGGTACGGGGAATGAGTCAGGAGAAAGCCGGAAAAGTGAGCCTTGGTGTCTTTCAGGAATGGGACTTCTCCGAGCAGTTTCGCCCGGTGCTGATGAAATTTCGGGAAGAGTACCGGCAGATTCAGTTAAATATTGATACGAATCTGGAAAAAAATCTGTTCCGTGGTTTAAAACAGGGACAATTTGATGTGATTTTTGGAATGCGGGCCCAGATTGACAATGCGGTTCGTCAGGGACATCTGCATAATGTAAAGATATATGATCTGGTGAGTGTGCAGAAACTGTTGCTTTATTCCAGATACAATGTGCTGGCAGAACGTGAGGATCTGACACCGGCAGATTTTAAAGACCAGACGCTGTATACGTTTCGGGATGAGGAAGGTCCTGTGGGACTGGGGTCCAACATGCGTCTGCTGGAAAAACGGTATGGATTTAAGCCGCAGTATCATCTGGTCTCCAGTCTGGATGCCATTTTTGTGGCGTTGTCGGCAGGGGACGGCTATGCGATCGTGGATCAGATGGTCCGGGTAAAACGAAATCCGGATTTTTCGTATCTGGAGCTGGATGATTATAATACGGTAAGTCTTGCAATCCTGGAAGAAAATGACAGTAGCAGCAGCCAGGAATTTGTAAATTATTGCCTGTCTTATTTTCAGAAGGACAGCAAAGAGTAACAGATTTTATAAGGAAAAGTGAAGTGTGAGGTCTGTTATGATACGGAATCTGTATGGAACATTCATCGAAGGAGCCGGATATGATACAGAATCTGTATAGATAACATTCATTTCTGATATTAGACAGCAAAAAGCGGTAAATGGTATAATCCAGTCATTGAGAAAGCTTTCTGAAAAACAGCGTGCAATACGCAAGTGGTACATTATGAAAGAAACAAGGGAGAAAGACAATGGATTATGCAAAATTAGCAAAAGAGATTCTTGCAGGTGTCGGCGGCCGTGAAAACGTAGAGGGTCTGACACACTGCATCACACGTCTGCGTTTTACATTAAAAGATGATTCCAAAGTTCAGACGGAAGAACTGAAAAGCCTGAACGGGGTTGTCGGTGTCATCGCAAAAGGCGGACAGCATCAGGTCGTGATCGGAAATGAAGTTGCCAATGTATACAAGGCAATGATGAACCTTCCGGAATTTGCAGGTGAGGCGCAGGAAGAAGCACCAAAGACAGAAGAAAAAAGTGAAGTTTCTTCTAATGTAAAAGAAGAGAAAAAACACAAAAAATTCAGCTTAAATACTGTATTTGATACAATTGCGGGTCTGTTTACACCAATCCTTCCGGTTCTGACAGCTGCAGGTATGATTCAGGCCATCCTGATCCTGTTAAAAGTATTTAACCTGGTGGATGCGACAGGATCTACCTACACGGTATTCAACAATATTGCCAATGCAGGATTTTATTTCCTTCCGGTAATGCTTGCTTATACAACAGCGAAAAAGTTCGGCGGAAATGCGTTTATCGCAGTTATGCTTGCCGGGGTATTGCTGCACCCGAGTATTTTACAGGTAGATGATCTGACCCTGTTTGGATTCCATATTCAGCCGGTAAATTATGCATCTTCTGTATTGCCGATCATTCTGATCGTTATTTTCATGTGTTATGTAGAACGTCTGGCTGACAAGATTTCACCGACAGCCATCAAGTTCTTCTCCGTGCCATTGATCACGGTTATTATTACAGCACCGGTTGGTCTGCTGATCCTTGGACCTCTGGGCTATCGTGTCGGTGAAGTTGTTGCACAGGGAATTAACTTCCTTGGAACAAACGCAAGCTGGCTGGCTGTTCCAATCATGGCAGCAGTATATCCGCTGATGGTTATGACCGGTATGCATCATGCATATGCACCGATCGCCCTGGCTTCCGTAGCATCTCTTGGTTACGAAGGCGTTATGGCTCCGGCCGGATTATGTGCGAATATGGCACAGGGTGGTGCGGCACTGGCCGTTGCCTTCCGTACAAAAAACAAAGATGTGAAAGCATTGGCTTCTTCCGGTGGACTGACCTGTATCCTTGGTGTATCTGAGCCGGTTATGTACGGTATCAGTCTGAAATATAAGACACCGTTTTACGCTACCATGATCGGAGCTGCTGTTGGTGGTCTGATCGCAGGTATCTTCGGTGTCCGTGCGGTAGCAATGGCTTCTCCGGGTCTGGCTTCCATCGCTATTTTCCTTGGAACTACTTTCCTGTGGGCACTGGT
The DNA here is from genome assembly GCA_963617435.1 of Lachnospiraceae bacterium. Taxonomy (GTDB): domain Bacteria; phylum Bacillota; class Clostridia; order Lachnospirales; family Lachnospiraceae; genus Eubacterium_I. The sequence continues at coordinate 2,291 of CAVEOS010000051.1, read as the reverse complement.
TGCCATTGCAGCAGCATTTGTTGTAGGATTTGTTGTTTCATTTATCCTTTACAAAGGAGAATAAAAGGAGATCATTATGTTTAAATTTTTGAAAAAAGGTGCTGAAAAAACAGCAGAAGCGTATGATATTGTATCACCGGTACAGGGCAGCTTTGTTGCCCTGGATCAGGTAAATGACGAAGTATTCTCTTCCGGTATGGTAGGAAAAGGTGCGGCAGTGAATCCGACAGACGGCACCGTGAAAGCACCGGTTGACGGAACTGTTGAGACTGTATTCCCAACCGGCCACGCATATGGACTGAAAAGCCGTGACGGTGTGGAGGTGCTGATCCATATCGGTCTGGATACTGTAGAAATGAACGGAGATGGATTTGCGTCATCCGTAGCTCAGGGCGCTCAGGTGAATGCAGGCGATGTACTCGGTACATTTTCCACAGAGAAGATCGTGGCAGCCGGATACGACCCGACAGTTATGGTCGTAGTGACTAATACAGATGATTATGAGGAAGTGACTGCAGTGGCAGAAGGTGCGGTAAACTTCGGTGATCCTCTGATCCATGTGGTAAAAGGAGCATAATCTATGGAACAGTATCAGATTCCGAAAGATTTTGCATGGGGTGGCGCGATTTCTGCCAATCAGGCAGAGGGGGCGTATCAGACAGACGGAAAAGGCCTGTCTGCAGTAGATATTCTTCCGGCTGGAAAAGAGCGCGGTTACGCGATTTTTCATCCATCAGAAGCACTGAAGAAAGACTACGGTTATTATCCGTCACATGAAGCGATTGATTTTTATCATCACTACAAAGAGGATCTGGCGCTGCTGGCAGAAATGGGAATTAAATGTTTCCGTACATCCATTTCCTGGGCGCGTATTTTCCCGAATGGAGATGATACAAGACCAAACGAGGCGGGCTTACAGTTTTACGATGATCTGTTTGCGGAATGTGAGCGGTATGGCATGGATGTGCTGGTGACTATGAATCATTTTGACACACCGCTGGCACTGATCCGAAAATATGGCGGATGGTCTGACCGGCGTGTGCTGGATTGTTTTGTGCGCTATGTCAAAACGATCTGCCACAGATATCGTGGAAAAGTGAAATACTGGATCCCGGTAAATGAGATCAACATGCTGATGCATGTGCCGTATCTGGGCGGTGGCCTGTTAAAAGATGCGGATCAGCTGACTCTGCAGGAAAAATATCAGGCAGCGCATCATCAGCTGATGGCCAGTGCACTTGCGGTAAAAATTGCAAAACAGGAAGATCCGTCCTGTCAGGTTGGCTGTATGCTTGCCGCAGGAAGTATTTATCCATATAGCTGCCGGCCGGATGACGTGCTTGCGGCCCTGGCCTCCGATCATGAGACTTACTTTTTTATCGATGTGCAGGTGAGAGGTTATTATCCTTCTTATGCAAAGGCATTTTTCCGGGAAAACGAGATTCAGCTGGAGATGAATCCGGGAGATGAAGAGATTCTGACCGCACATACCGTAGACTTTATTGCATTTTCCTATTATTCCAGCCGCTGTGTGGCAACGGATGCGGAAGTGACCGGAAAGAAAGCCGAAGGAAACGCATTTTCCGGTGTGCAGAATCCATATCTGGAAACCAGTGACTGGGGCTGGCAGATTGATGCAAAAGGACTGCGTATCACAATGCATCAGCTGTATGACCGTTACCAGAAACCGTTGTTTATCGTAGAAAACGGTCTGGGCGCTGCGGATGAACTGACAGCGGAAAAAACGGTAGAGGATGATTACCGGATCGCTTATCATGAAGCACATTTAAAAGAAATGGTTCGTGGCATTCAGGAAGGTGTTCCAATGCTTGGTTACCTCAGCTGGGGCTGCATCGATCTGATCAGTTCCGGAAGCGGTGAGATGAAAAAGCGTTATGGATTTATCTATGTGGATAAAGACAATGACGGAAAGGGAACACTGCGCAGATACAAAAAGAAATCATTTGCATGGTATCAGCATGTGATTGAGACAAACGGAGCAGAATTTTTATAAAGGAAATGAAAGCGCTGTATACCGAACGGTATGTACGGTGCTGTGAGAGGATGGCGGCTAATCACCGCCTCCTACTCGATTTCATATGAAAAAAATTGGTTCAGCGGCATTATTTGTCTTACTTTTGTCTACATTGATGTGTTACAATACGTCCATAGTAAAAAAACAAAACGCCTCACAAAGAAAGATATCCTGTGGTACAAAGCTTGAATGTCATCATAGGAATCAGTGAGAGTGAAAGGAGAAAATCATGTCTATTTTATATGGAAATCAGGAC
>CAVEOS010000050.1:8251-20830 GCA_963617435.1 Lachnospiraceae bacterium | reverse complement strand
CCGTACATTGGCTTCTGAACTTCTTAACTAAACGGTATTTTCGATATATAACAAGTTACAGTTCAACCATTTCGGTCAAAATCAGTTAACTAAATGACATTGGATATTCATTACGATAAAAAAATATCAGATTTACAGAGACGATTAGATATTCAATATGATAAAATAGACGAAGTGGAAGATGCAATCGCTGATTTGAAGTCTCAGGTATATGAGCTTAAGAAAAATCAGATTGATGCGGATAGCATATACAGATTTTTAGGTGCTTTTAATGAAGTGTATTCAGAATGTACGGATGCAGAAAAGAAACAGTTCATGCAGGCATTTATTGATCGTATTGACATATTCCCGGAAAGGCGGGAAGATGGAAATTGGATTAGGAATATTAAGTTTCAATTCCCAGTTCCCATCATTAGGGATGGCAAGGAAGTGGCTCGGGTTGATGGGATTTCTTTGGATAAAGAGCAGTCTGGTGAGCATACCATTACCTTGGAAAAGCTATCTACACTTGAGACGATATCTTCAATACATCGGAAGAATTCCTAGAAACCCTTTGTTTTCGGCACTTTGCGAGACATGTGAAGTTTTCCAGAACAAGGAAAAATGGGCGAAAAAAGCAGGTTGTAGATAGCATTGAGGTATCTGTTATTCTCCATATGGTGTAGGTGAACACATCAAAAAAGTGTAGTATTTTTATCTAAATTTTTCAAAGAATGCTTATATTTAGAACTTTTTCTGAATATAGGCATTCTTTTTTTTCTCAAAAGGAAGGATATACGCAGGCAGAAGCTGCGGCACTTATTGGTGTGAGTGTAGATCGCAAACAATCAGAATGGCTGGTGGCGCATCGTCAATGGAAAAGTTGATTTCAACTGCAACAGCGTAGAAAGCAATGAGAACGGCTGGTGGAAGTTGAAAGATGGAATGGTTGATTTCAGCTACAACGGTCTGACTGCCAATAAGAACGGCGTGTGGTATGTGAAGGACGGTAAGGTAGATTTTGACTATTCTGGAAATGTTAACTGCAGTGTTGTCAAAGGAAAGGTTATGGTATAGAATAGTCGAAGATAAAAGCCGATAAGCATAAACGGTTAGTAACAAATTTTTTGGGAAAATGGCTTAAAAACTGGGGTTTGAAGGAAATAAAATCTTAACATAAACTTAAAGATTTTTTCTTTGAATGTATGTTATTATAGGCGGTGGGCATGAAAGCCCATTTGATGCATATAGATAAAAGGAGATACTAAGGGATCGTGAGAATGGATAAAATCAGAGAGATTATGAACAGGATTTTTCAAGATGAAAAGGAAAAACGCCTGATGGGCGCAGCTGTGCTGGTGCTGATCGGGCTTTGTATTTTTATAATGGCAATCAGTCCACTGGTAGGTGGCAGTCCGGTTATTACATTAAATGGTGATGAGGATATGAAAGTTGAGTGTGGCGGCGAATTTACGGATCCTGGTGCAAAGGCTTCTGTCAAAGAAGAAGACATCAGTGATCTGATCATGGTTACCAGCAATGTGGACACGTCCAAACTTGGCACATATCATGTAGAATACAAGCTGAAATATAAGAAGAGAAGAGTATCCAAACAGCGGAATGTGGAAGTGGTTGATCATACCGGACCGGTAATTACATTAAATGGTGATGCAAAAGTTGTGGTGAACAGTTTTGATGAATATAAGGACGCCGGTGCAACCGCAATCGATGCCTGTGATGGTGATGTATCCAAAGAAATCAAGAACACAAAAGAGCAGGTCAATGATTACATGATGAAGATCCATTATGAAGCAACGGACAGTCATGGAAATACAGGAGAGGCAGACCGTGAAGTTGTGCTGCCGGATGTTTCTGCACCGGAAATTACGTTAAATGGAGATGCAGAGGTGACCATTAACGAGCAGGAAAAATATGAGGATCCGGGTGTCACAGCTGTGGATGACAGGGATGGCGATATTACAGCAAATGTGGTAAAATCAGGATATGTGGATATTTACCGTCCGGATACGTATACTGTGACATATACGGTAACAGATTCCAGTGGAAATACTTCTCAGGTAACGCGGACAGTTAATGTTGAGAAAGTAGAGTCCAACCAGGGCGATTCTGTTTATCTGACATTTGATGATGGCCCGAGTTCGGATGTGACAGTCCGTGTGCTGGATACACTGAAAGCCAATGGCATCAAGGCAACATTTTTCATCTGCGATTACGATGAAGAAAAACTGCCGATCATTAAACGAATGATTGATGAGGGACATACCATAGGTATCCATGGTTACTCCCATGATTACAGTCAGATTTATACATCTGCAGACGCATTTATGGATAATATCAATACATTGAAAAATAAGCTGAAGGAAGATACCGGATACGATGCATTTGTCATCCGTTTCCCGGGGGGAAGTTCCAATACTGTCAGCAAGAAGTACTGTGTGGGAGTTATGTCCCAGCTGGTACAGCAGGTGACGGATGCCGGACTGATGTACATGGACTGGAATGTATCTTCCGGCGATGCAGAGGGCAATAACCGTCCGGTAAATCTGATCATTGGGAATGTAACTGGAGGATTTAAGCACGGACGCAATAATGTGGTACTGATGCATGACACTTCAGCAAAACAGACATCCGCGGATGCATTGCAGAATATTATCGCTTATGGAAAAAATAATGGGTATTCTTTCTATCCGATTTCAAAAGATACCATACCGGTTCATCATGCTGTGAATAACTGACAGTGATATTGAATCACAGAAAAAGTGCGTGCAAAATCAGCAACAGGAGAGAAACAGGGAATTATGAAAAAGTTACTTCGTTATTTGAAAGATTACAAGAAAGAGTCGGTGCTTGGACCGCTGTTTAAACTGCTGGAGGCGACATTGGAGTTGTTTGTACCTCTGGTAGTTGCGGCCATCATCGATACCGGTATCGGAAATCATGATCGAGGCTATGTCGTAAAGATGTGCCTCGTTCTTGTTTTGCTCGGACTCATTGGTCTGGCATTTTCCATCACGGCACAATATTTTGCGGCAAAGGCGGCAGTTGGATTTGTCACAAAAATCCGTCACGTACTGTTTGCGCATATCCAGAAACTGTCTTATGCAGAGCTGGACACACAGGGAACATCGACACTGATCACACGTATAACCAGTGATATGAATCAGGTGCAGAATGGGGTAAACCTCACGCTGCGCCTGTTGCTGCGTTCACCCTTTGTCGTAATTGGAGCCATGGTAATGGCATTTACCATTGATGTAAAAGCAGCACTTGTATTTGCAGTAGGTATTCCGGCACTGGCCATTGTTGTATTCGGTGTCATGCTGGCGTGTATTCCGCTGTACCGAAAAGTGCAGAACCGTCTGGACAAGGTGCTTGGACTGACCAGGGAAAATCTGACCGGTGTCCGTGTCCTGCGTGCATTTTGCAAGCAAGAAGAGCAGGAAGAGGAATTCCGTAAACAGAATCAGGTGCTGACCGATACGCAGAAATTTGTGGGACGTATTTCTGCCTTACTGAATCCGCTGACGTACATTATTATTAATGTTGCGATCATTGCACTGATCTGGGTTGGTGCGATCCGCGTAGATATGGGTATTATCACACAGGGTGCGGTTGTAGCGTTGTACAACTATATGTCTCAGATCCTGACAGAGCTGATCAAACTTGCAAACCTGATTATCAACATTACAAAATCTGTGGCTTGTGGTAATCGTATCCAGTCTGTACTTGAGGTAGAACCGTCCGTCAAAGATGGAAAAGCCGTTGCATATGCAGGAAATATACCAGAATATAGCGTCGTTTTTGAGCATGCAGGCATTCGTTATCCGGAAGCGGCACAGGAAGCGGTCAGTGATATTTCCCTGAAGGTTCGACCGGGAGAGACCGTCGGCATCATCGGCGGAACCGGATCCGGTAAATCTTCTCTGATAAATCTGATCCCGCGTTTTTATGACTGCAGTTCCGGTGCGGTTTATGTGGATGGCAAAAATGTGTGTGACTATGATCTGACAGAGCTGAGAGATAAGATCGGTGTTGTTCCGCAGAAAGCAGTGCTGTTTGCTGGCACGATCCGTTCCAATATGCAGTGGGGGAAAACGGATGCGACGGAGCAGGAGATTTTTGACGCACTGGAGATTGCTCAGGCGAAAGACGTGGTCATGAAGAAAGAACATGGCCTGGATACCGAAGTGGAGCAGGGCGGAAAGAACTTCTCAGGCGGACAGCGTCAGCGACTGACCATTGCCCGTGCCCTTGTGAAAAATCCGGAGATTCTGATTCTGGACGACAGTTCCTCTGCACTGGATTTTGCGACAGATGCGGCACTTCGTATGGCCATCGGAGCCATGGAGCACAACCCGACGTTATTTATTGTTTCCCAGAGAACGTCCTCCATTCAGTATGCGGACAAGATCGTGGTGCTGGATGACGGTGCGGTAGTGGGAATCGGAACCCATGCGGAACTGATGGATTCCTGCGAAGTATATCGGGAGATTTATAATTCCCAGTACAAGAAAAATTCAGAGGAGGTAAGTGCGTAATGAAAAAATCCGAATCTCAGATGAATACATTAAAAAAGGTACTTCATTATATCGGAACTTACCGTTTCTGGATGGCGGCTTCCATTATTCTGGCAGCCGTGACAGTGGCACTGACTTTGTATATCCCGATTCTGGTAGGACGTGCCATTGATTCTATCGTTGACTGGAAAAACGTAAATTTTGCAAATATTGCAAAACTTTTGGTTGAAATTGGTATTCTGGCAGCAATCACTGCGGTATTGCAGTGGATCATGAATACCATCAATAATAAAGTAACCTATCAGGTAGTACGTGATGTACGTAATCAGGCATTTGCCAGAATTCAGAAAATGCCGTTGAAATATCTGGATGCACATTCCTACGGAGAAATCGTGAGCCGTGTCATCGCAGATGTAGATCAGTTCGCGGATGGACTTTTGATGGGATTTACCCAGCTTTTTACCGGCGTGGTTACGATCATTGGTACGCTGATCTTTATGCTGACAATCCATCCGGGTATTACGCTGGTGGTAGTCGGACTGACACCGATTTCATTGTTTGTGGCAAGATTTATCGCAAAACGGACATATGATATGTTCCGCCAACAGTCAGAGACGAGAGCAGAACAGACCGCCCTCATTGATGAGATGGTTGGAAATCAGAAAGTCGTACAGGCATTTTCCCATGAAGATGAGGCACTGGAGCAGTTTGACGAAATTAACGGACGGTTGCAGAAATGCTCCCTGCGTGCGACATTTTTCTCATCCCTGACAAATCCATGTACTCGTTTTGTAAACAGTATCGTGTATGCGGGAGTTGCTCTGGCAGGCGCACTCAGTGTCATTGCAGGTGGTATGACGGTCGGAGGACTTTCCTGTTTCTTGAGTTATGCAAACCAGTATACAAAACCGTTTAACGAGATTTCCGGTGTTATCACAGAGCTGCAGAATGCGCTGGCCTGTGCGGCACGTATTTTTGAACTCATTGAGGAAGACGTAGAGATTCCGGACGATGCGGATGCGGTTGTGCTGCAGGAAGTTGAAGGAAAAATAGATCTGAAAGATGTAGATTTTTCTTATGTGCCGGAGCAGAAACTGATCGAGAACCTGAATCTGAGTGTAAAACCGGGACAGACCATTGCTATCGTTGGACCGACAGGATGTGGAAAAACAACGCTGATCAATCTGCTGATGCGTTTTTATGATGTGAATTCCGGTTCCGTCAGTGTGGAAGATCAGGATATCCGTCATGTGACACGTCACAGTCTGCGGGAAAATTACGGTATGGTGCTTCAGGATACCTGGCTGCAGGCCGGAACGATTCGGGATAATATCCGCATGGGACGCCCGGATGCAACAGACGAGGAAGTGATCGTAGCAGCGAAAGCCTGCCATGCGCATGGATTTATCAAGCGCCTGTCCGATGGTTATGATACCGTGATCGGAGAGGATGGCGGAAGCCTGTCACAGGGACAGAAACAGCTGCTGTCTATTGCGAGAGTAATGCTCTGTCAGCCGCCGATGCTGATTCTGGATGAGGCGACTTCTTCCATTGATACGAGAACGGAGATCAAGATTCAGGATGCCTTTGCAAAACTGATGAAGGGAAGAACAAGTTTTATCGTGGCGCATCGACTTTCCACGATTCAGAATGCGGATCGGATTCTGGTGATGAAGGATGGAAGTATTATTGAGCAGGGAAGCCATGAGGAATTGCTGGCGAAGAAAGGATTTTATTATAATCTTTATAATAGTCAGTTTGCGCATTAAAAAATGGCTTCCGTTTGTGGTGAAAATTGAGGTCTACGAAAAAAATCGTGAGATTTGTCCCGGCAGCTAACAATCGCTTGCCAGGAAAAATCTCACGATTTTTTTATTCACGTAATGGATCTAAAATTTCTGCATAAGCATATTTTTAAGTTACCTAGTAATTTACACTTTTAGTCTTCATGTACAAATTGAATGTTTACACCGTTTGGATCTTTTACGAAGAAGAAGCGGGCATGTGGATTCGGGGAAATCATTGGTCCCGGTTTTAAGCCGTCAGCTTCTTTTTTCTTATATTCTTTGTCGATGTCTTCGACTTCAAATCCCATGGAAATACCGCCGCCGTAGTATGCTGCAGTTGGATTGTTTACCAGCTCCACGCAGGTTCCACTGGATTTGTCACCCATAAATACAATCTGATGTTCCGGATTATCGCGCATATCGCGCAGAATGGTAAGTCCGACCTGCTCCTCGTAAAATTGAACAGATTCGTTCAGGCATTTTGTCATAATTGTTACATGCATCATTCGCATAAGAATGTCCTCCTTATTTCATTGTATAATAGTCTTTATGATTACATAATAGTTTGCAAACTAAAACTGTCCTCGGCATTTCAATTATAAGAAAGGCGAAGGGGATTCGGGCATTAGAGAAGCTTTTTGATAGCAGCTAAAAATGCGTCTACATCTTCTCTGGTGGTTCCCCAGGCTGTGACCAGACGGATTGGAATCATGCCGTCTTTTTCCGGCGCCCATTCATAAAAGAAGAAGTCCGTTTCCAGTTCTTTGACGACAGCGGCCGGAAGAATCGGGAAAATCTGATTGGTCTGGGAACTTCCATAAAAATGTATGCCAAGTTCTGTCAGAGAATCGCGCAGGAGTGCAGCCATTTCATTGGCATGTGCAGCCATGGAAAAATAGATGCTGTCCATGCCACCTTCCAGCAATGCTTCAAACTGAACACCGATCAGACGTCCTTTTGCCAGTAATCCACCCTGCCGTTTGATCATCCAGCGGAAATGATCGTTCATGGTGTTATTCAAAATGACAAGGGCTTCACCGAAAAGTGCGCCGTTTTTTGTGGCGCCGATATAAAACGCATCGCAGAGTGTGGCAAGTTCCTGAATGGACAGATCATTGTCGCGGCAGGTCAGTGCACAGCCGAGTCTTGCTCCGTCCACGTAAAGCAGCATATCATGTTCTTTGCATTTTTCAGAAATAGCAGTCAGTTCAGCTTTGCTGTAAACGGTACCAATTTCAGTAGGCTGTGAAATATAAACGAGTTTTGGCAGAGGTGTGTGTTCGTCCTGGTATTCTTCCCATGCCTGATCGATCATTTCAGGTGTCAGTTTTCCATTATCACCTTCCACGGTGATAATGCGGTGTCCGGTACCTTCCACAGCGCCGGTTTCGTGAAAATAAGCGTGTCCGCTACGGACACTGATCACAGATTCATACGGTCGTAAGCAGGCTGCAATCGTAGTGACATTACATGGTGTACCACCTACCATCATGTGTACGTGGCAGTCGTGATTGTTAATCAGATCCTGGATCATGTGGGTCGCATGCTCACAGTGTGCATCCAATCCATATCCGTCTGTGTGCTCAAGGTTTGTTTTTACCAGAGCATCCAGGACTTTTGGATGAGCTCCCTGACTGTAATCTGAACGAAAATATATCATATGTTTCTCCTCCGATAATTGTAAATAGTTCCCGTGATTCGTATTTTAGTCGAATGTAAGTGAGACGTTATTTACGAAAATGGTTATACAGAGAGTATAACAATGCGGTCCACAAGGGGCAAGAGGAAAAATCAATGTGATAAATATATTTTACAACTATAAAAAGTGGTGGAAATACCAGTAATGATATTTCCACCATTTTGTGATTTGGGTGTTTTTATTATTTTTTACTGTAACGCTTTTTCTGCATATTCAGTGGTTACGACATCATGATAATCCGGTCGTTTTTCCAACTGTCCGGCGCTTTCCAGGATATCAAGTAGCAATTCGAAGCTATCCTTGGAAAATACAAGGTCGGTTTTCCAGGTATCCTGTTCCTGATAGCGACGGATAATTGTTGTGATGGTTTCTGTAGCTGTCTCGGAAAACTGTGGCTGAATGACGGAAGCAATTTCTTCCGGGGTATGTGTATTTACATACTCCATGCCTTTTTGCAATGCATCTGTAAAGGCCTGAATCACATCCGGATATTTTTCCATATAACTTGTTTTAGCACTGAATGCAGTGTACGGTACATAACCGGAATCTACACCAAGGGATGCGACTACATAACCGGCATTTTCCTGTTCAAGGAGGGTTGCACCCGGCTCAAATTCTACCGTGTATTCACCCTGCCCGCCGGTAAAAGCTGCTCCGGTGGAACCAAAATCAATGCTCTGGTCAATATTTACTTCGGATGGGTCAATGCCATTCTGTTTTAAGATATATTCAAATACCATCTCAGGCATGCCACCTGCCCGGCCGCCAAGCACATCTTTTCCAACCAGATCCGACCATTCAAAATCCGTGATTTCTTCTCTTGCAACTAAAAAGTTTCCTGCCCGCTGTGTCAACTGTGCAAAGTTTACAACTGGGTCCTTACTTCCTTCATTTGCTGTATAGACGGTAGTTTCCGGTCCCATAAATCCAATATCTACTTCCCCGGAAAGAACTGCTGTCATAACCTTATCTGCACCAAAACCAGTTACCAGATCTAGGTCAATTCCTGCATCGTTAAAATAGCCTTGCTCTATTGCAACATACATCGGAGCATAAAAAATCGAATGCGCTACTTCGTTTAAGGTCACTTTCTGTAATGCAGGAGCTTCATCTTTTTTTTCAGAATCATCTGTGTTTTCTACATTTACAGAACCTGTATCGGTTTCGTCTGGAGTCGTGTTCTGACCGCAGCCTGCCAGCAGCATTGTTGCAGCGATGGCGGTGCAGGTGAATACAGCAATTCCTTTTTTTACAATCTTTTTCAAAATAACCTCCCAAAATGTCGTTTAATTCTCTTTTTTAGTGTATGTGGGAGGTTCGGTTTTGTTCATATGTAATTAGTGTCTGCTGATTAAAAAAATCAACTTATAATCGTTGGTTTTACAGCATTTTCTGCTTAGAAGTAGTATAATAAAGTGCACGGTTAAGAACCCCTAAAATACGAAATTTGAATTAATTTATAGCAAAAAACAAGAGGTAATGCTACGATGCACTGCCTCTTGCTTCTTTATAGGAGTTTTTTTACAGCCCCTTCTTAAAAAATCAAGTCATTATAACTTTTTACGAGTGGCTCCTTTTTACTGTTGTAACCTCTTCACCAGGGTTTAACATAATTTTTCTGCTAACATCTGCTCCACTTCTTCTTTCGTTGGAATCGCTGGAATTCCTCCACGTTTCTGTACACAGAGTGCTGCGGTCGCGTTTCCGCATACGGCACAATGGTGAATTTCTTCCCAAGTCAGGGATTCGATCGCTTTTTCCAGTGATAAGTATGCGCTTAAGGTGCCACCCCAGAAGGAATCTCCGGCACCGGTTGTATCTACGGACTGCACAGAAAATCCTTTGATGCGCTCTTTTTTCTCTTTGGTTGCCATCAGTACGCCTTCGCTGCCAAGGGTTACTGCAATGAGTTTTGGTCCCATTGCAAGCAGTTTGTCTGCTGCGTCTTCGTAGGTTGCCTCTCCGGTAAGAAGCAGACTTTCTTCATCGGATACTTTCATGACATCTGCATAAGGAATCATGGATTTCATGTTTTCAGCTGCCTCTGCTTCGCTGCTCCACAGAGTTGCACGATAATTCGGATCATAAGAGATCAGTGCACCTGCCTCTTTTGCACAGGTTACAGCAGCTACGGTTGCATCTTTTGCAGGTTGATCGGTCAATGACAAAGATCCAAAATGGAATATTCTGCAATTCTGCAAAAGTTCTTTATTCAGTTCATCTGCACGCAGCTGTGTGTCTGCCCCCGGTTTCCTTGCAAAGGAAAATTCACGCTCGCCGTTTTCATCAATGGCTACAAAAGCCAGTGTTGTAAAATAATGATCATCTTCAATCAGGTTAGAAACACCGATATTTTTCTTTTCCAGTGTTTTTTTCAGAAAAGCACCGTGCATGTCTCTTCCGACTTTTCCAATAAACTCTGTCCGATAGCCCATATGGCTGGCCACGGTCAGAAGATTTGCCGGAGCTCCCCCCGGGTTCTGCTCAAACAAACGCATGCCATCTGCGCCTGTTCCGGCCTCTGTAAAATCAATCAGTAATTCGCCAAGTGCTGCAATATCAATGTTTTTTTCCATATTCCAATCCTCCAATGATACTCGTAATTTTCTTCATAATACCACACTACGATTTTGTAAAAAACCCCTTTTTAACGGAATTCCCATTCAATGCGCTTCGTAAACAAAATATCATGATTCACCAACCGGTAAAAATCCCGTTTCATTTCCTCAAAGGTCTGGTCTCCCATTCCCATGAGCCACATCATTTTTGTAATCGTCGCCTCCAATGTCATATCATAAGCTTCCAGAATCTTGAAATCCAGTTTCACCTTTTTCCCGACCTCATACACAGTCATATTACTGCCCTCATTGGCCACCTGCGTTGTCATAACAAGAATCTTTCCTTTGTCTTTCCACTTGTTCATCTGTGTATAAAATTCATCCAGTAGCGTCTCCGGGATTCCACCCACGCCAAAACTTTCTACCACAAGGCAGTCATACCGCTCAAACAGATACGGAAGAATATCCGGCTGCATTCCCGGAATCAGCTTCAGCACGTAAACACTGTTTTTCATCTCGTAATAAAACCGCACCGGTCCGGTATACGGCATTTCCGTGATATAGCGCACCAGCATGCCATCCTGAATAACCGCCTGATATGGGAAATTAATACTGCAAAAAGCATTGTAACTTTTTGCCCGTTCTTTTCTGGCTCTCGTTCCGACAATGACTTTTCCGTCAAACACAATGTTGACATCCTGCGAATCGTTGTCAGACGCATAGATAAAACTGTCCAGCAGATTTGTTTTTGCATCCGTCACATCCATCTCGATCGGTTTTTGTGCTCCGGTAACCACAATCGGTTTTCTGGAATTCTGGATCATATAGGACAAAGCTGCCGCCGTATACGCCAGGGTGTCCGTACCATGACAGATGACAAAACCGTCGTATTTGTCATAATTTTCCTCTACCGTTTTTACCAGCAGTTTCCAGTGCTCCGGTGTCACATTGGTACTGTCCAGGTTGCACACCTGAATGGAATCCACCTCGCAGATTTTGCTGACCGCCGGGATATAATTTAAAATATCTTCCGTGGAAAGCCCCGGCGCCAGACCGTATTCTGTCTGTTTGGAGGCAATGGTGCCTCCGGTTCCTATCATTAATATATTTTTCATATACTCATTTTCCTGTTTTTATAATAGTTTTTCTTCCCATTCTGCCGCTTTAAATCCGGTTAACACCGTATCGCCATACACGATCACCGGACGTTTCACCAGCATTCCATTGGTTGCTAGAAGCTGCAGCTGTTCATCTTCGCTCATGGTTGGAAGCTTCTCCTTGAGTTTCATTTCTTTGTACAGCATACCACTGGTGTTAAAAAAATTCTTTAATGGCAGGCCGCTTCGACCATACCAGTCCTTTAATTCTTCGAATGTTGGATTGTTCTCCACAATGTGTCTGTCCTCATAAGAGATTCCGTGTTCGTCCAGCCACTTTTTTGCTTTCTGACAAGTGGAGCATTTTGGATATTCTACAAATAACATACTTTTCCTCCGCACTTCATTTATAAATTCGTTTAACAATCTGCTCGCACAATCTTTTCATAAACTGATTACTTGTTTTGATTCAAAGTACCATCAGCCACTGTCCATCATCCATATCTGTCACTCGACAATTATACAAACAGATTTCTTTGCTACGCTTATTATAGCATATTACGTTGTATCATCTACCTCCAAGCTTATTTTCGTGGAAATTTTTTTCATCTGCATCTGAATGACTTTTATTCGCTGTAAAAAATGTGATAAATTACAAAATTCGTTGCATTTTCTGCTGATACATGACATACTATACATGAATAAAGAGTGCAGAGGTGCGTGTATGTATCGAGTTGCAATGGAAAAATTATTAGATGGAAACAGAGCAAACGACGGAAACCTTTAATTATTGAAGGCGCACGTCAGGTTGGAAAAACATGGCTGATGAAAGAATTTGGCAGACAGGAGTATGCGGATACTGTATATATCAATTTTGATTCCAATTCCAGAATGGCAGAGTTATTTGCATCAGATCTGGAT
>CAVEOS010000050.1:0-8229 GCA_963617435.1 Lachnospiraceae bacterium | reverse complement strand
AGCGTTTGATTATGGGATTGGAATTATATGTGGGACATAAAATCAATCCGAATAATTCTTTACTTATTTTTGATGAAGTACAGGAAGTTCCAAGAGCATTGGCATCTCTTAAATATTTTTATGAAAATGCGCCTGAGTATCACATTATATGTGCCGGTTCACTGTTGAGGATAGCATTACATCAGGGAACATCATTCCCAGTGGGAAAGATGGATTTTTTAAAACTTTATCCTCTTTCATTTAAGGAATTTTTGATGGCAAATGATAAAGAAAGATTTGCAGAACTACTGGATACGCATGATTTTCAAATGATTACGAGTTTTAAGCAGACATATATAGACGCATTAAAACAATATTATTTTGTTGGTGGCATGCCTGAAGCTGTACAAAGTTTTTCTGAAAACAAGGATTTTAATGATGTTCGTGAAATACAAAAGAGAATCCTTATTGCCTATGAACAGGATTTTTCAAAACATGCTCCAAATGAAATTGTGCCAAGACTACGTATGCTATGGAACAGTATTCCAGCTCAGCTGGCGAAAGAAAATAAAAAGTTTATCTATGGTCTTGTGCGCGAAGGAACTCGTGCAAAAGAATATGAGACTGCAATTATGTGGCTTTGCGACTGTGGTCTTGTGCATAAGGTCAGCCGTGTCAATGCGGCGGGTATCCCGCTCATGGCATACGGGGATCTGAAAGCATTTAAGTTGTTTGTATTGGATGTTGGGCTTCTGGGTTGTATGGCTGGTCTTCGTCAGCGCACCTTGCTTGATGGAAATGATCTTTTCGTGGAGTTTAAAGGGGCTCTTACAGAGCAATATGTTTGTCAGCAGTTAAAAACAGTAGAAGATTTAGAAATTTATTATTATACGAATGACAGAGGGACATGTGAAGTTGATTTTGTTGTTGATACAGGGGAGCGTATTGTGCCAGTTGAAGTAAAGGCGGAGATTAATCTCAAAGCGAAGAGTCTGAAAACATATCGGGAAAAGTTCTCACCAGAAGTTTCAGTGCGTACATCTATGGCAGACTTTAAAAAAGAGGAATGGCTGGTTAACTTACCGTTGTATGCAGTGGATCAGATTATAACTGTTACAGATATTTGACTTTTCAGAGCAGGAACGTTAGTATGAAATCAAAGTACAACAAAGGAAACAATACCAACAGAAAATATCTGCGCAATCAGCTTACCGGGCAAGTGTTTGGAAATTATATTCTGGCCTTGGTAATTTATGTGGCACCTTCATTACCTTCCATTCAAATTTACACAATAACGCGAAACAAAGTTATCATTTTTAAGTGTATGTGTTATAATTCTGTAATAATCTAGAAAAAGAGGACGACGTATGAAATTTGCACATACACTTCGAAATTATGATAAGAAAAATCTTGGAAAGGACATTTTAGCAGGAATGATCATCATGGCTGTCTCCATCCCAATTTCCATGGGATACGCGCAGATCGCAGGCTTACCGGCGGTGTACGGACTGTATGGATCCGTCTTTCCAATTTTAATTTTTGCGCTGTTTTCCACATCACCACAGTTTATCTTTGGTGTGGATGCGGCTCCGGCGGCATTGATCGGATCGGCATTGGCAGGGCTGAATATCACAGCTGGTTCGACGGAAGCACTGGCAGCAGTTCCGATGTTGACCTTTTTCGTGGCCTTGTGGCTGCTGATATTTTCTTTATTAAAAGCAGGAAAATTGGTCAATTATATTTCTGCACCGGTCATGGGCGGATTTATCACGGGTATCTGCACAACGATCATTCTGATGCAGGTGCCAAAACTGATGGGTGGAACGGCAGGCGTCGGAGAATTTCTGGAACTGGCAGAGCATATTGCAGAAACTGCGAAAACGATCAGTCTGCCATCCGTTATCCTTGGTGTGATCGCCATTGCCATTTTGCTGATATCGAAAAAAATTATGCCGAAATTCCCGATGGCAGTTGTGCTTATGGCGGCCGGAGCGGTATTGACAGCAGTACTTCCGTTGCGCGACTGGGGCATTCAGACACTGGCAGCAGTTGATCCGGGACTTCCGAAATGGAGTCTGTCGGATTTTTCAGCGGTTCCGTTAAAAGAAGCGGTTACCATCAGTTTGTCGGTGGCCATCGTTATCATGGCGGAAACTTTACTGGCGGAAAATAGTTTTGCACAGAAAAACAGATATCAGATCAATGATAATCAGGAAATTCTGGCATTTTCCCTTGGTAACTTTGCGGCAGCGTTCACCGGATGCTGTCCGATCAATGGTTCCGTATCGAGAACTGCCATGGGCGAACAGTATCAGGCAAAAACACAGCTGACCGGATTGGTGGCAGGTGGCTCCATGATTATTCTGTTACTGTTTTGCACGGGATTTATCGGATACCTTCCAATCCCGGTTTTAACTGCAATCGTAATTTCTGCATTGCTTGGTGCAACAGAATTTGAATTAATACCGCGACTTTGGAAAGTCAGCCGGACAGAATGCTTTATTTTTCTGGGTGCATTTTTCGGTGTGTTATTCCTTGGAACTATCAACGGTGTATTGATCGGCATTATTTTATCCTTTACGGAGATGATCATCCGGACTGCAAAACCGGCAACCTGTTTCCTTGGAATTCAGCCGGGACATAAGCATTTTCGAGATCTGAAAGAAGGACAGCAGATTCATCCAATCTCTGGTGTGGTAATTTACCGGTTCAGCAGCAATCTGTTTTTTGCAAATATATCTGTATTGCAGCGGGAAATCGAGGCGGCGCTGAAAGAAGATACCAAAGCGGTGATTCTGGATGCCAGCGGTATCGGAAGCATGGATATCACGGCGGCAGATCGACTGAATCTGCTGAGTGAATCACTGAAAGAAAAAGGAATCCGTTTTTACATTACGGAGCATATTTCCGGATTGAATACCCAGATGCGAAAATTGGGCCTGGGATATCTGATTGAAAACGGAAATGTTCGCCGGACAATTCACATTGCGCTGAAAGACATGGGATATAACCGTCCATATCCGTTGGAAGGCGGTGTGGAAAATATCGAGCGCAGTGCGTCGCAGAAACGAGCAGACAACCGCGTGCAGGAATTTGTATGGGCTTTTGGCAGCGATGCGGAAGCAGAGATGGAGCGTCAGATCATACGTCAGATCGAGCATCTGAAAGAAACAAAAGATGTGGAAGAACTGCTGCATGGAAGCTGGTCAAATATGGATGAACTGGATCAGGACGAGTGGCTGGAGCATCTGGAAGAACATTTAAAAGAAATTGTCAATATTTCCGGCAAAGACGAGCAGGCCCTTGCGCTGCGTATCGAGCAGCATCGTCAGGAAATCCACGAACGGATCGCAAAGGAACATCCGGAACTGGCGGAACGTTTTCGGGAGCGGAGACATGTGCTGGATGAGCATTTGAAAGAACGGCATCCGGAGGTGTTTACGCTTATCGAAAAGTTACGGGAACGTAATCAGTAAATTGCAGAACATAGGGAACCGAGATAAAATTAGAATTTTTCCTTCACATCCCCCCAATCCTTCACGTTATAACAAAAACCATACTAATCCTATTGACATAATATGAATATGCGTTATAAAATAAACCCAATCGTATAATGGGGAAAAGAAAAACGGAGGAAAAACAATGGAAGAATTAACTCGCGAACAACAAGAAAAATACATCACATTACAGCAATATTTAAAATCCCTGAAATCCGTAGCCGTAGCTTTTTCCAGCGGCGTGGATTCCACATTTCTGTTAAAAGTAGCAAAGGACACTCTGGGAGATCAGGTAATCGCAGTAACTGCAGAATCCTGTTCCTTTCCGAAACGTGAATTAAACGAAGCAATTGCTTTTTGCAAAAAAGAAGGCATCAAACATTTTGTCTGTGAATCCGAGGAACTGGATATCGAAGGTTTCGCGCAGAATCCAAAGAACCGCTGCTATCTGTGCAAACATGAACTGTTTGAAAAAATTCAGGTGATTGCCCGAGAGCAGGGAATTGAAAATATCGTAGAAGGTTCCAATATGGATGACAATGGCGATTACCGTCCGGGTCTGCAGGCCGTGGCAGAACTTGACATCAAAAGTCCGCTGCGTTACGCAAAGATGAGCAAAGATGACATTCGTGCAGTATCAAAATATCTGAATCTGCCAACCTGGGCGAAACAGTCTTTTGCCTGTCTGTCCTCACGTTTTGTATACGGAGAGACCATCACAGAGAAAAAACTTGGCATGGTGGACAAGGCAGAGCAGTTATTACTGGATCTTGGTTTTCATCAGGTCAGAGTGCGTATTCACGGCGGTGACATGCAGACTGGTGATACTACAGGAACCATTGCTCGGATTGAAATAGAACCGCAGGAGTTTGCGAAACTGATGGAGCCGGCAACCAGAGAGCAGATTGCCAGTGCGTTGAAATCCTATGGTTTTACCTATGTAACATTGGATCTGTTCGGTTACCGTACCGGAAGCATGAATGCTACATTAAAATAATGTGAGAAAACGATTCTGTTTTTTGCTGATGAGCAGAAATATAGAGGATATTCTTGAAGTACGTGAGCAAAAACACAGAGAAAAATAAAGAAGAGAAAGATATCATGGAGAACACGAAGACACAGCAGAGAAAAAATCCAACACGTGAACAAAATAAAAACATATTGAAAGAAGCATTCATAAAATCCATCCCGATCCTGTGCAGCTATTTGTTTGTAAGTATGGCTTATGGAATTATGATGGAAGAAGCAGGCTTTCACTGGTATTATTCTCTGCTGGTCAGCCTGTCTGTGTATACCGGTGCCTTTCAGTTTGTGTTTGTGACACTGCTTTCCAGCGGCGCATCCTTTCTGACGATTGCGTTGACCGCATTTTTGATGAACAGCCGCCAGAGTTTTTACGCACTGACTTTTGTGGATGAATTTGCAAAAATGGGTAAACGAAAATTATACATGATCCATACAATGACGGATGAAACGTATGCGGTGAACTGTTCTCTGACGGAACAGGGAGAGACGAAACGTGGTCTGATGTTTTTTGTGGCTTTGTTCAGCCGGTGCTACTGGATGATCGGAGCCGTGCTGGGCGGTGTGTTAGGTCAGCTTCTTCCTTTTGAGATGGAAGGAATTGATTTCTGCATGACTGCATTGTTTGTCATTATTTTTATTGATCAGTGGGAAAATGCAAAAAGTCATTTCCCGGCGCTGATCGGACTGGCGGCGGGAATTGTGTGTCTGCTGATCGTGGGACAGGATTATTTTCTGCTTCCGTCTCTAATCATTACGTCGGCAATTCTGATGGTTTGGAATTGCAGAAAGGAGCGTGACCGGGATGCTGACAGTATTGCATAGTACAGAAAATACAGTAAAAACAATGACGGCCGCAATGACAAATATCGCAGCTGGCGCAGGTGATCGTACCAGATATGTCTTGCTGGCCATTTTGCTGGCAGTAGTCATTACCTTTGCATTGCGTGCATTGCCGTTTCTGATTTTCCACGGAGAGCGGAAGATGCCGGAGTTTCTGGTAAAACTGGGGGCAGTGCTCCCTGCGGCGATCATGGCGGTGCTGATCGTATATTGCCTGAAGGGGATTGCTACTGATTGGAGAAGCAACGCACTGCCACAGATTCTTGCGGTATTGACGGTGGGGATCAGTTATAAATGGAAACATAATACACTACTCAGCATTGTGGCCGGAACCGCAGTTTATATGATATTGATACGAGTTTTTTAAAGTTTCTTTTTTAACATCTCCGGGTTGGACGCATATGTAAGTGCCACTTCCGGAGCAACTTTTCCTTCTCTGACAAGCATCTGCAGGCTGTAGTCGGTGGAATGCATGTCTTCTTTATTTGCGGAATATACGGTTCCGTCAATCTGCGGAATCTTGTTATCCCGGATCATATTTCGAATGGCCGGTGTCACGGTCATGACTTCAAAGGCAGGAACCTGAGTGCCGTCTACCGCCGGGATCAGCTGCTGACAGATAACCGCCTGAAGCACCATGGAGAGCTGAACTGCAATCTGACGCTGCTGGTTGGCCGGAAAGACATCAATGATACGATCCACGGTATTGGCAGCACCGATGGTGTGCAGAGTGGAAAATACCAGATGACCGGTCTCGGCCGCTGTCATGGCCACGTCGATGGTCTCGTAATCACGCATCTCTCCAAGCAGGATGACATCCGGGCTCTGACGCAGGGAAGCGCGCAGGGCTTTGACATAACTCTGGGTGTCGATGCTGATCTCACGCTGACTGACAATACTTTTATCATGGCGGTGCAGGTATTCGATCGGATCTTCCAGTGTGATAATATGTTTTTCCATGGTGTGGTTGATCTGGTTGACCAGGCAGGCAAGAGTCGTTGATTTTCCGCTGCCGGCAGGACCGGTGACCAGAACAAGACCTTTCGATAATCTCGCAAATTCCATAACGGACTGCGGAATGCCGATATCTTTCGGAACTGGCAGTTCAAAGGTAATGACACGGATGACTGCGGAAAGGGCACCACGCTGTTTGTATGCGCTGACACGGAAACGGGACAGACCTGGAACGGCAAAGGAAAAATCGTCATCGCCGCGTTCCAGCAGGATGGAGATATCACGGTCTCCGGCTAATGCGTAGATCTCTTCCACACATTCCTTTGTCTCTTTTGGCATCAGTTTGTCTTCATGTTCACGGAGAATTTGGCCGTTGGCGCGGTAGGAAGGTGGAAGACCGGCGACAATAAAGATATCCGATGCATGATCTGTGACTGCTTTTTGCAGTAATTCAGTTACTTTCATAATAAATCCCCCATTTTTAATCTTCACTTGTTCCGCTTCCAAGTACCGGAAGGGTTGTTTTTTGCGTCCACTGCGATGTGGCAGCTTCTTTCCAGCATACAACACGCCTTGAACCGTCGGATGGATCTGCCAGTACGGAAACTTCCAGATCCTGGCTGTCTGTCATCGGAATCGTATAGCTGATCAGCCATTCACTATTTTCGTCAGCAATGGTGATATCGCTGATTTCCTGTAAGGCCTCATAAGGCGTGTCTGACTGAAGGGCAGTATCGATATCCGCCAGCCGGGCAGAGGCTTTGGCGCTTGCAGAAGCATATGCGGTTTGATGTTCTGCGACTTTCTGAGTGTAGGACTGATCTTTTAACGCGCTGGACAGCGATAAGGCTGCGAAGGTTACGAGACACAGAACGATAAAAATGACCAGCAGATAAGAGGTGCCGATCTGAAAGCCCGGCCAGGATTCGTGTTTCTTTTTTCTCATGAATGCGACGCCTCCTTTTCCGGTGCCGGACAGAAATCGGTTTCCACAGAATAAATCGTGGAATCGGAATCTGCTGTATTGTCAGTTCCAATGCGCTCGGCGGAAAAAGTACCGTGCTGCAGGGCTCCCTGTGGCTCAATCTGAATCCGGATCAGATAACTGGCCACGCCAGGATCGCTGATTTGCCAGTTTGCATCATAATAGATCTGGTATTCGGAAACCTCTGATGCAATTGAAGTGTCTGTATCTGAGCTGGCAGCAGCATTTTCCGAGGAAGATGAGGAATCAGCAGAAGTATCAGAAGTAACTCCCGGCAGATCCTGAATGGAATCACCGGCGAGAAAGACTTCCGTAAATCCGGATATTTTTTCCAACGCCATATTCTGTTCCTGAGTCTGACTGCTGATCAGATGTGCCCTCACAAAAATCTGCACACAGACGGCTGAAGTCAGACTAAAAAATAAAATTGCTATGATCAGTTCCAGCAAAAACAGACTGGAACGTTTTGCAGGTGTTCGTTTCATAACGTTCTCCTATAGGTTACGGTGTACTTTTGACACTGACATAAGTATCAGAAATGCTGCCGTCCTCGTTGGTGCAGGACAGGTAAAAAAGACCGTCCTGTGATTCCTCAAATGCAAAGTCCTTTACAGAAAGGATCTTGCGGCCGTCAGAGGCATTGGCAGAGACATCCTCCCGGATGAAAAGCTCTCTGAGATAGCCCTCGTACTGATACAGGTAAGTGACATACGGCTGGTCTGCATAAGTCTGGTGAATGATGATGGCATCCTGTCTATCAAAGGTCCCTGCATCAATGGCACCGTATTCATCGCTCTGATGCAGCTTTTCTGTCACATAGGACAGCGCCGTGCGGCTGGAAAAAGAATCTTCCGAGTTGGAAACCTGCCGGCTGTAAATGCCGGAAGCCAGTACCACCAGCACCACGGAAGTGGCAGTCAGTACAAAAAAGAGTGCCAGAGGAAACAG